>CAYFIG010000288.1:0-3132 GCA_964342905.1 uncultured bacterium | reverse complement strand
GCATCCGGAAATCCCTTGCGATTTCACAGTATATCAGTCGTTTCTCCGCGGAGGCAAGCTTTGCCGCGAGGCTCGCTCCGCTCGGCGCCGCAGGAGCGTCAGAAGCGCTGACCACTCCGCGCTTTTGAGGCCCGCAGCCACCCCGGCGTATAGGCTCACGCTGCCACCGATGGCCGCAAAAAGCCATCCGGCCTCTACCCAGCGCGAGCTTGAAACTGGCCACCAGAGAAGGAGGATCCCGCACCAAGCCGCCATGAAGGCCGTCGCAAGGCCAACCAGGGCCAGACTCTTGAGGATCCTTTGGATTCCCAGAGGTCCAATCCGCCTGACCCGCCAGAGGAGACCCATGAAGTTGGCCGCGGCAGCGCAGGAGGAAGCAAGGGCGAGCCCACCGTGGCCGAGCGGTCCCATCAGCGCGATGGCGAAGACCACGTTGAGCGCGACCGCCGCCATTGCGATCCGCACGGGGGTTCGCGTGTCCCCCAGGGCGTAAAAGGCCTGAGCCGTGATCCGCGTCCCCGCGAAGGCGGGGAGCCCGAGGGCGTAGAACCCGAGTGCCCAGGCCGTGGCCTCGGTGTCCAAGGAGCTGAACGCACCTCGCTCAAAGAGGACCCGCGTGATCGGAACGCGTAACAGGATCAGCCCCACCGAGGCAGGCACAGCGACAAAGCAAGAGAGCCGGATGGCGAAGTTCAGGGTCTCGTTGAGCCCGGCAAGGTCGCGCCGGGCAGCCTGCTCGGCCATGGGCGGCAAGGCTGCTGTGGCCACCGCGATCCCGAAGACGCCGAGGGGAAACTCCATCACCCGGTCGGCGTAGTAGAGGAAGGAGATGCTTCCCTGGGGAAGCAGGGACGCCAAGAAGGTGTTGACGAACACGCTGAGCTGGACCGCGGCGAGACCGAACACCGAGGGGCCGAGGAGCAAAGCGACCCGGCGGACCGCGGGGTGGGAAAACTCGATTGACGGGTAGAGGGGCACACCCGATTGCCTGAGCTCCGGAATCTGGAACACGAGCTGGCCCAGACCACCCACCAGCACCCCCACCGCGAGGCTCAGGATCGGAGTCTCCATCCGCGAGGCAAGAAGCAACACAGACACGATCATCCCAACGCTCACGACCGCTGGCGCGAGGGCTCCGGTAAAGAAGCGGCGGTGGGCGTTCAGCAGTCCCATCCCCACGGCGCCGAGCCCCACGAAGATCAGGTACGGGAACATGAGCCGGGTGAGCCGGGTGGCCTGCCGGGTCTGTTCAGGGTCATGAGCGAAGCCCGGGGCCATGACCCAGACGATCCAGTCGGCCAGGAGAATCCCGAGGAGCGTGACCGCGCAGAGCGCGGCGAGGAGGGCTCCGGTCACGGACCGGAACATGCGGTTAAACTCCTCCCGAGAGCGGATCGTGAGGAACTCGGTGAACACCGGGACGAACGCTGTGGACAGCGCCCCTTCCGCGAGCAGCCGACGGAGAAGGTTCGGAATCCGGAAGGCGACGAAGAAGGCATCAGTCGCGGAGCCGGCCCCGAAGGTTCGGGCCACCACGACGTCCCGGGCAAAGCCGAGGAGTCGGCTCGCGAGGGTCGCGGCTCCAATGGCCCCGACTGCCCGCACCACACCGGGCTCGGCGGAGGCTTCGGGGAGGCCGTTGTCGTCAGCCCCGATGCTGCTCACGCGCGAGACCGACTTGACAGGCCCAGACCCTGCCGGTAATGTGGACAGTCGCACCCAGCCCGTGATCGAGGAGGAAAGAGGGCGTGGCCAACATCCAATCCGCTCTGAAGCGAATGCGCCAGAACGAGAAGCGGCGGCTCCGGAACCGGATGATCCGGTCCAGGGTCGCGACGGCGGTGAAGGCGGCCCAGGCCGCGCTCAGCCAGAAGCCCGACGAGGCCAAGGCCCCCGCTGCCGCGGCCATCCGGGCCCTGGACAAAGCCCTGACCAAGGGCATATTCCATAAGAACACCGTAGCCCGGAAGAAGTCCGCTCTCGCCCGCCGGCTGGCCGGCCTCAGCTAAGCTCACCTGAGAGACCGCCCCAGGCGCCGCAGCAGCGTTTTCGCCCGTTCCGTCATGACCTCACCCGCCGTTTCGCCATAGAGGTTTGCGCACTCGATGTACCCGACCCGGCGGGAGGCCTCCCGGGTGAGAAAATACCCCAAGTAGTCGTTGGCAAGCCCCACCACGAACGTGCGCCGGAACACGCGGCGGCCTTCGGCCTTCACCTCCTGACCGAGCTGGGTCTGGAGTTCTCCGGGGATCGTCAGCCATGCGTCGGCCCCCACCGCCACCCCGACCAGCTCGCTCGCCTCCGGGAGCGCCGAACCAAGTCCCAGGGTTATCCAGCGCGGAACCCAGCGGCCCAGACAGCTTCGCAGTGCGAGCCTTGGGGTCGGCAGCGTAAGTGGTTCGACGAAGGCGCTCAGGGTTGCCCGAGCCTCGGGAGTCACCAGGTTCCAGACAGCCAGCACCTCGCGAGCAAGCGCCTCCCCAAGAGCCGCTGCCCCATCCGGCCCATGACGGGCAGGACTGACATCGCCGACCGCGCCGTTGGTGTAGAGCGCGGGGATTCCAAGGCTCTTCTCCAGGCTCTCGGCGGCGATCCCCATGAGGTCTCCCGAAAGTCGGAGGTTTTCCTTGCCAAGGGCTGTCCCATGGATCGCGTAATTCCAGAGAAGAGCCACGGGAGCCCCATCCGTCGCCGTCACCTTCAGCACGCCCACCTCCGGGTCCAGCGGGAGGTCCAACCGGCTTTCCCCGATGCCGGTCACCTCTCCGGTTCCGCCTCCCACCCGCGCGGGAAGTTTCATGAATTCGGCGTGCCGCGCCGCCCGAACCATCCCCTGGACGAGGTGATCGGCGATCGCAGGGACGAAGCGGTCCACGGCGAGGAACCCAAAGAGTCTCGAGCGGGCAAAGCCGCCGGGGCCTGAGTGGGTATGGGAAGCAGCCACGATGAGCGCGGTGTAACGAAACCCCTCAGAGGCTAACCGGGTCCTGAGGTCGGCAACGAGACGCGCATCGATGGCGACCAGGTCAACCGCGAGCCAAAGCACTCGAACGTCCCCGCGCTCCAGAACGAGCGCGCGAGCCATGATCGGCAGGTCAACTCCTCGGGAAGGCTTGAACCAGAAGGTATACG
>CAYFIG010000287.1:0-3145 GCA_964342905.1 uncultured bacterium | reverse complement strand
GAAGATAGACCTGGTCATCAACCTGAAGACCGCCAAGGCCTTGGGCCTCACGATCCCGGACTCCGTTCTGATCCGTGCGGATCAGGTGATCCGATGAGAAGAGGGAGGTCGCGCGACGTCGCATGGAGTTTGGCCAGGTCGGGTGCTAGACTTTAGGTCCGAGAGGCTGAGCGATGCGGACGGTCCTGACCTACAAGGATTATGAGGCTCTCCCAGCCAACGGCCGGCGCTACGAGATCCATGAGGGAGAGCTGTCCGTGACCCCGGCACCGAGCCCCCAACATCAGCAGGTCATTGGTAACCTTTTCGTGCTCCTGTATCACCACGTGAAAAGCCACGGACTAGGCGAGGTTCTCTTGTCTCCGATTGACTGCATTCTGAGCGACATCACGATAGTTCAGCCCGACATTGTGTATCTAGAAACTGGGCGGCTCTCGACCATCACCTCCCGCGGAATCGAGGGGCCCCCGACCCTCGTCAGCGAAATCCTCTCGCCGTCCACTGTCCAGATTGATCGGGGCGTGAAGTTCCAGCTCTACGCGCGGCATGGGATCCCCTACTACTGGATTGTGGATCCTGACGGGCGGAGCATCGAGGCGTATCGCCTCGTGGAAGGAACCTATCAGCTCACGCGGCGCCTGGAGGGACCGGAACCCGTTTCACTTTCACCCTTCCTCGACCTCGCGCTCGTTCCAGCCTCCCTTTGGTCCTGACCGGTTCCGCAATCCTTGCCGAAAACGGAAAGGCCATGAGGCTCAGCATCGACCTGCCCGTGGAGCAGGCCTCACGGTTCGAGCTGGTCATCAATCTCAAGACCGCGAAGGCTCTCGGGCTCACCATCCCCCAGTCCGTGCTGTTCCGGGCGGCGGACGAGGTAATTAAGTGAGCGAGCTCAAGACACCCTTTGTCGAGCGGGCCAGTCGGGCGCTCAACGATCCCTTCCTCCAGACGGCCCTCAATACCGCCACGACTCGATTCCTGACGCTCAGGCGTGAGGCGTTCGAAGCGTTCCCCCAGGGGGAGGCGTTGAGGGAACGTGCTCGCCAGATCAAGGAGGCCACGCTTCAGCGGCTGGACGGGTACCTGGAGCAACTCGCAGACAACGTGGAGAACTTGGGTGGCCATGTCCACTGGGCCGCCACCGGCGACGAGGCGCGGGAGATCATTCTCAAGCTGGCGCGGGACCGCGCGGTCAGGCTGGTCGTCAAATCGAAGTCCATGGCCACCGAAGAGATCGAGCTGAACGAGGCCCTAGAGCACGCCGGCATCACGCCGGTGGAGACCGACCTGGGAGAGTACATCATTCAGCTCGCGCGGGAGAAGCCCTCGCACATCATCGCTCCCGCCATCCACAAGACCAAGGAGCAGGTGGCTGAGCTGTTCTCGCGGGAGCTGAAGCGCCAGCTCGCCGCCGATCCCGAGGTGCTGACGAAGGTAGCCCGGGACGAGCTTCGGGAGAAGTTCCTCAGGGCTGACATGGGGATCACTGGCGCTAACTTTGCTATTGCCGACACGGGAACGATCGTCCTGATCACCAATGAAGGCAACGGCCGGCTGGTCACCACCTTGCCCAAGATCCACGTGGCGCTCATGGGGATGGAGAAGGTGATCCCCTCGATGACCGACCTGATGGTCTTTCTCTCGATTTTGCCGCGGAGCGCCACCGGCCAGAAGATCTCCAGCTATGTGACGCTAGTGACCGGCTCTCGGAAGCCCGGGGAAATAGACGGGCCGGACGAGTTTCATCTGATCCTCCTGGACAATGGCCGCTCCCGGCAGATTGCCAGCAGTCTTCGCGAAGCCCTCTACTGCCTCAGGTGCGGCGCCTGCCTCAATGTCTGCCCGGTCTACCGGCAGATCGGCGGGCCTATGGCTACACCTACTCCGGCCCGATCGGTATCCTGCTGACGGCCATGCTCCACGGCAACCGCGCCGTGAAAGAGCTGGCCCACGCCTCCTCCCTCTGCGGCGCCTGTCAGGAGGCCTGCCCGGTCAAGATTGACATTCCGCGGATGCTGATCGAGCTGAGAGAGCATCTGGATCAGGAGCGAATTGCCCCTCTGACGGAACGGATGATCTTCAAGGCCTTTGCCTGGCTCCTGACCAAGCCGGCCCTCTACCGGCTCTCGACCAGAGTGGGTCGCCTCGCTCAGCGGCCATTCATGAAGGATGAGCGCCTCCAGCGGTTGCCGGCCTTCTTCAGGGGGTGGACCGACCACCGTGATCTCCCACCGATAGCCAGACGCCCGTTCAGGGACCGGTGGCGCGAGCTGGAGAAAGAGCCGTGACAACACGGGCCCAGTTCATCCAGCAGGTGAGGCGGGAGATGGCCAAGACCCGAGGGCTCTTTCCCGCCAAGAGCGCTGACCGCCCCGCTGATCCTCGGGCGCTCGCAGAAGCCATCAAGCGTCAGCTTGCCGAGCGGTGGCCGGCGGCCCTGGAGAGGTTCAGGGAGGAGTTCGAGCGGGTGGGTGGCGTCTTCTATCACGCTACCGGGATGGAAGAAGTCCCTGCCGCCATCAGTCGGATCGCGAGAGAGCGCGATGCTCGACGAGTCATCACCTGGTCGGCGTCACTCGTAGGTTCCGGCCTGGGGCAGCGTTTGAGAGCTGACCGCCTTGAGGTTCTGGAAGAACCACCCGATGGCGCCAGCGGGGGGGAACGCGTGCGCTTTCGCCAGGCCAGCGCCCAGGCCGACATCGGCGTGACCGGCGCCGACCTGGCCGTTGCCGAGACCGGAAGCTTGGTGGTGACGTCAGGCGTTGGAAAGGCTCGCTCGGCTTCCCTGCTCCCGCCCTACCACGTGGCCATCTTCGGCAAGTCGGCGCTGGTGGAGACCTTGGAGCAGGTCGGGGTGATCTTCGAGGCCTTGCACCGGGACCCGGGGGCGCGCGCGTCGGGAGCCTCCATCGCCTTCATCACAGGGCCGAGCCGGACCGCCGACATCGAGCTCACTCTGACCCGAGGCGTTCACGGACCCAAAGAAGTCCACGCCATCTTCGTGGAGACGCTGTAAGGGATGCGCTGTGGACGAGGAACCGAAGAAGTACTTTACCCCTGACGAGGTGGAGGCGCTGATCCCTGAGCTGACACGGGTCATGCGGCGGCTGATGCACGCCCACGGCGAGCTACTCAGCATCCGCGA
>CAYFIG010000286.1:0-3157 GCA_964342905.1 uncultured bacterium | reverse complement strand
CGTTGTCCCCGGTAATTATGATGGGCTCGATCCTGGCGGCGCGGAGCTGAGCGATCGCCTCGGCCGCGTCCTCCTTGACGGTGTCGGCCAAGGCGATGAGGCCGGCAGCCCGACCGTCCTTCGCCAACGCGATAACCGTCTGGGCCTGGGCCTCTAGCTTTTCGGCCAACCGGGCGAGCGCGTCGATCTCAACTCCAGCCTCGGCGAGGAAACGGAGGGTCCCGACCAGGACCGGCTTGCCCGCGACAATGGCGCGGACCCCTTTTCCTGGGATGGCCTCGAAGGTTTCAGCGCGGTCAAGCCCAAGGCCTTTTGCCTTTGCTGCCTTCACCACCGCCTGGCCAAGCGGATGCTCCGAAACCTGCTCCGCTGACGCCGCAAGAGCGAGGAGTTGGTCTGCGTTCCATCCCTCAGCAGGGACTACCTCCACCACCCGTGGCTCGCCGTGGGTGATCGTGCCGGTCTTGTCCAGAACGACGACCGAGACATCTTTGAAGGCCTGAAAGGAAGCCGCGCTTCGCATCAGGATCCCCTGCCGGGCAGCCTCGCCACCTCCGCGGATCATCGCGAGCGGGGTCGCCATACCGAGGGCGCAGGGGTACCCCATCACGAGAACCGCTAGCGCCGCGAACCCGGCCCGGTCCCAGTCGGGGACTCCCCAAAGGAACCACGCGCCAAGGGTCCAGAACACGAAGGCAGCAACGCCGACCGCGAGGACTCCGGGGACGAAGTACTTGAGGATCCGGTCCAGAAGGAGCAGGATCCCGGGCTTGAGCGCCCGCGCTTCCTGGATGTGTCGGGCCACCTGCTGGAGAAAGCTCTCCTCGCCCACGCGGCTCACGCGGATGAGGAGCGTCCCCGAGTGGTTGAGCGATCCCCCGATCACCTCGTGGCCGGGGAGCTTTTCCCGCGGGAGCGGCTCGCCTGTCACCAGACTCTCGTCAACAGCTGACGCGCCTTCGATCACGACCCCGTCCACCGGGATCTGCTCGCCCGGACGGACCCTGACCAGCTCACCCGTCTTGACCTCCTCGATCGGCAGCTCCACCTCGCTCCCATCCCGTACCACCCGGGCCGTAGGAGGTTGAAGCGACAGGAGCTTTTTCACCGCCTGAGAGGCGCGGGTCCTCACCAGGAGCGAGGCGTAGCCGCCGAGGATGTGGTAGGCCGTGACAAAGACCGCCACACCGAAGAAGTCTGGGCTCGGGAACGCCGGGTTCAGGAGCCCGATCGTCCCACCGAGGAGCCCGCCGAAGGCCGCAACCTCCATGAGGACGTGCTGGTTCAGGATCCGTCGCCGAGCCGAGGCCCAGGCCATCTTGAGGATGTAGAGGCCCGGGCCGAACACCGTCAGGAGCGCCAGGGCCGCCATGGCCCAATGGGTCCAAGGATGATGGCGGCCAACCCACATCAGGAGCATCGCGAGGAAGGCGACCCACGCCGCGGCTCCCGCGATGATCAGCCGGTCGCGCTCCTGCTGGAGCTCAGCCTCCTCCTCCTCGAAGGTCCGAACCTTGTTGGGATCCCTCACCGTGTAGCCGAGGCTCCGAAGCGTATCCGTGAGGGTGGCGGCACTCACCCGTCGTGGGTCGTAGGCGACCAGGGCCTCCTCGTGGGCGAGGCTCACATGGACCTCGGCCACGCCGTCTATCCGGCCCAGGCCCTTCTTGATGGTCTCGGTACAGAAGGAGCAGGCCATCCCGCCGATTTTCACCTGGAGCTTGTCGAGCGGCATGCCTACACCCTTCCTGATCGCCGCAAGCGGGCGCGGTCCACGGAGACCTCGATGTGGGGGCACACCGCGGCGCGCCGCACAGGACGCCGTCCCCACATGGCCAAACTCCGCCGAATCCGGCGGCGGAGCAACACGAGGTCGCTCAGCTTTCGATCCAACTCTACAGCTTTTTCCTTCAAGAGCTGATAGACATGCCCACACGGGGGCCGGCCTCCCTGGCGGATCGCCACGATCTCTTTGATCTCGGCCAGGGTGAGGCCCAGCCCCTGGGCCTGCTTGATGAACCGAAGCATGTCCACGGCATCCCCGGCGTAGAGACGGTAGCCGTTTGAGCCCCTGGCCGGCGGGGGGAGGACCCCCGTCGCCTCATAGAACCGGATCGCCTTGGCGCTCACGCCGGTGCGGCTGGCCAGCTCGCTGATTTTGAGGTGATCGTCCCGCATCTTTCCCTCGCGTTTCTGACTCTACACCTTCCAGTATAGTGGAAGGTCAAGCTAAAAATTAGCGGCGCACGCCCCCTAAGAACTCCGCCGGATCCAGAACCACTAACTCACACCGCGCAGCATGAGAGCTTGGATACATCCTTCTGGAAGGTCAACGCCGCCAGCTTGAGCCCTTCCACCATGGTCAGGTACGGGTGGAAGGTTTCTGTGAGGTCTTGAACCCGGAGGCCAAACTTCACCGCGAGCGTGGCGGCCTGGATCACCTCACTGGCCTGGTCTGCAAGGACATGGGCACCGACGAGCTTACCCGTTCCCTCCTCAGCCACGAGCTTGAAGAGCCCGCGCGTGTCCCGGGCCGCCAGCGCTCGCGGGACGTCCTTCAGGTGCAGGACCGAGGTCTTCACCCGCGTGCCGTGAGCCCGCGCCGAGGCCACAGTGAGCCCCACACTGGCAACCTGGGGGTCAGTGAAGACCACGTGAGGGAGCGCGAAGAGATCATAGACGCGGCCAGCCCCGGTCAGCGCGTTCTCCGCCGCAAGGCCTCCAGCATACGCTGCGACATACACGTACATCGGGTCGCCGATGCAGTCGCCCGCCGCGTAGATGTCCGGATTCGCGGTCTGCAGGTGCCCGTCAACCAGGATCTCGCCCCGCGCTCCGGTTTGAACCCCTACCTCGGCCAGCCCGAGGTCGGCGGTGACGGGCCGCCGCCCCGTCGAGACCAAGAGCTGCTCGGCGACGCAGGTCTCGGGCTTGCCGTCGATCTCAGCGTGGACGCGGTACTCCTGGCCGACTCGCTCCACGCGGGTGATCTTCACGTTCGTGCAGATCCTGATCTTCTCGCCTGCCAGATATTCGGTCAAGGCCTTCCCGATCTCCGGCTCCTCGCCCCCGGCCACGTGAGGCCCGGCCTCGATGATCATCACGCGTACGCCGAAGCGGGCGAAGAGCTGGCCCAGCTCGAGCCCGATGGCCCCGG
>CAYFIG010000285.1:473-3170 GCA_964342905.1 uncultured bacterium | reverse complement strand
ATGTTGAGCGCCTCAAAGTTGTAAAAATCCGACTCCACCTCCGGTCCCTCGGCCACGGCGAAGCCTAAGCCCAGGAAGATCTCGATGATCTCGTCCTGCACCTGCGTGAGCGGGTGACGGGTGCCGAGCGGTGGACGACGGCCAGGAAGCGTGAGGTCGAGCCGTTGAGCGGCCAGCTCTAGCTCGCGCTCCGCCCGTTTCACCTCGGCCAGGCGCCGCTCCAGGAGCGTCTCGATCTCTGCCTTGGCCTGGTTGGCCTGCCGACCGAGCGCGGGGCGCTGGGCAGGAGGGAGCGAAGGGATCGACCTGAGAAGCTGGGTGAGGAGGCCTTGTCGGCCCAGGTACTTGACGCGCAGGGCTTCCAGCTCCGCTACAGTCTGGGCCTGAGCCAGCCCGGCCTTGACGCCTTCGAGGATCTCCTTCAGGCGCTTATCGGCCACCCTGAGCCTTGGCAGTCTCCGCCAGCTTGGCGAAGGCCCCGGGGTCCTTCACCGCCAGCTCGGCCAGGATCTTCCGGTCCAGGGCGATGCCTGCTTTCTTGAGTCCGTTCATGAACGCCCCGTAGGAGAGGCCCAGGGCCCGAGCCGCGGCGTTGATGCGGATGATCCAGAGCGAGCGGAACTGGCGCTTCTTGGCCCGCCGATCGCGATAGGCGAAGGCGCCGGCGCGGAGCAGGGTTTCTTTGGCCGTGCGATAGAGGCGGTGCCGCCCGCCGACGTATCCCTTGGCCTTTTTCAAAATCTTCTTGTGACGACGGCGGGTCTTGACCCCGCCCTTGGCGCGTGGCATGGCTTGACCCCTTTAGCGTGTCCTCTCTCCTGATCCGCTCTGCGTGAGCGGAGCGGCAGGGAGGGGGAGTTCCCTCAGAGATAAGGCAAGAGGCGCCTGATCCGGCGCGCGTCTTCGCTGGACACGAAGGCTCCCTTCCGGAGCCGGCGCCGCCGCTTCGGAGGCTTCCACTCGAGAAGGTGGCTCTTCCACCCCTTCCGGCGCCGGATCTTCCCCGAGGCCGTCGCCTTGAAGCGCTTGGCCGCGCTTCGCTTGGTCTTCTGCTTCGGCATCGCTCGCTCCTTCGGTCTTCCCCACCCTCTAGTGGTGAGGCTTCGGGGAGAGGATCATCGTGAGCATCCGCCCCTCCATCCTCGGGTGATGCTCGATCACGGCGATGTCAGCCAAGGCCTCGGTCATCTTCTGGAGCATTTTCCAGCCGAGCTGCGTGTGGGCCATCTCGCGCCCTCTGAACCTGACCGTCACCTTGGCCTTGTGCCCCTCCCCCAGGAACCGCCGGACATGCTTGGCCTTGAATTCAAAGTCATGGAGGTCGGTCTTGGGACCCATCTTGACTTCCTTCACCTGGATGATGGTCTGCTTCTTCCGGGCCTCCTTCTGCCGCCGGGCCTGCAGGTATTTGTACTTCCCGAAGTCCATGATCCGGCAGACCGGCGGGGTGGCGTCGGGCGCCACCTCAACCAGGTCCAGGCCGCGCTGGGACGCGGCCTCGAGCGCCTCAGCGATCGGCAGAATCCCCAGCTGCTTGCCCTCCGGGCTTACGACCCGGACCTCTCGAACCCGAATCTCTTCGTTGACGCGAATCGCCCGAGACTGGATCGCGATGCTCCTCACATCCTGAGGCCGGCGAGGGCCCCGCGGACTTTTCCGCCCCGGACCCTGCGGGCAAAGGGCGGCGGGCTCAGGCTCACTTGGAGTGGCCCACGGTTAACGTGACTGACCGGCTGGCGATCTCTGATGCCAGCTCGGCGAGGACCCGTGGAAGCGGGAGCGGGCCCAGGTCCTCTCCGGTCCGCCGGCGCAGGCTCACTGTCCCCTCCCGGCTCTCGCGCTCACCGACCACCAGCATATAGGGAACCTTCTGGATCTGAGCCTCTCGGATCCGGTAGCCCAGCTTCTCGTTCCGATCATCCAGCTCCGCCCGGATCCCTTCCCCCTTGAGCCGTTCGAAGACCGACCGGCCGTAGGCTTCGGTCTTCTCGCTCACCGGGAGCACCCGGACCTGCACGGGGGCGAGCCAGGTCGGAAAGGCGCCGGCGAAGTGCTCGGTAAGGATCCCGACGAAGCGCTCGAAGGAGCCGTAGATGGCCCGGTGGATGGCTATGGGCCGCTTGGCGTGGCCGTCGGAGTCGATATATTCGAGCGCGAAACGCTCCGGCAGCATCACGGAGTCCAGCTGGATCGTGGCGAGCTGCCAGTCGCGGCCCAAGACATCCGAAACGACCACATCGATCTTGGGGCCGTAGAAGGCGCCCTCCCCAGCTCGCACCTCGTGGGGGAGGTCCCATTTCCGGAGCGCCTCTGCAAGCGCGGTCTCTGCCGGCTCCCACAGAGCCGGGTCGCCCATCGCTTTCTCCGGCTTGGTGGAGAGGAAGAAGCGGGGCTCGAAGCCAAACGTCCCGTGGAGGAGCTTCACGATCTCGATGACGCCCGTGATCTCCGACTGGAGCTGGTCGGGACGGCAATAGATGTGCGCGTCGTCCTGGGTGAACTGCCGAACCCGAAACATCCCCGCCAGCGTTCCGCTCCGCTCAAAGCGGCTAAGCCGCCCCAGCTCCGAAAAGCGCAGCGGCAGGTCGCGGTAGGAGCGCAGGTGGTGGCGATAGACGTAGGTGGACTCGGGGCAGTTCATCGGCTTGAGCCCGAAGACCTGCTGAAATTCGGCCTGATCCCAGAATTCGTGGGCCG
>CAYFIG010000285.1:0-463 GCA_964342905.1 uncultured bacterium | reverse complement strand
TCGCCTCCACCAGGAACATGTTCTCCCGGTAGTGCTCCCAGTGTCCTGATTCCTCCCACAGCCGCTTGTGCACCAGGATCGGCGTGGAGATCTCCTGGTATCCTCGCGCGTCGTGAACCTCTCGCCAGAAACGCTCCAGCTCGCGAAAGATCACCATCCCCTTGGGAAGCCAGAAGGCGGCCCCGGGGGAGACATCGTGGAAGACAAAGAGGTCCAGCTCCCGTCCAAGCTTCCTGTGGTCCCGACGTTTCGCTTCTTCGAGTCGCCAGAGATATCGGTCCAGCTCCTCCTGGGTGTGCCAGGCGGTGCCGTAGATCCGCTGGAGCATGGGATTCCGCTCGTCCCCGCGCCAGTACGCGCCCGAGGAAGACAAGAGCTTGATCGCCTTAATATGGCCTGTGGACTGAACGTGGGGGCCCCGGCAGAGGTCCACGAAGTCCCCCTGCCGATAGAGGGAGACGAC
>CAYFIG010000284.1:0-3177 GCA_964342905.1 uncultured bacterium | reverse complement strand
AGCAAGAGCAACCAGGCCAAGGTCAGGGAGTTGGTGAAGAAGTTTGTCAGGCAGTACTGCTGAGAGGAGGTGACTTGATGCTGATGCGGGCCTTTGCGAAGGTAGACGCCGACGGGAAGCTCTCCATTCCCAACAACATCCGAAGGGAGGTCGGGCTTCGGGCCGGCCAACTGATCGAGCTGAAGGTGGTGGGAGCCAGCAAGAAGAAGCAGCTTCTGCTCTCCGCACGCGAGAGCGCCCGGTGATCCAAAAGAGGAGCATCTTGCCATGAGAGGTGTGACCGATATCAGCGGGTTGAGGGACATCAGGAGCATGCACAGTACCCGACGCTCCATCCCTCGGTTCAAGAACTCCGCGTTCCTGGACCTCTACATGCTGCAAAAGGAGAAAGAGCGGCTGGAGAAGGAGGTAGCCCTTCTGGCCAAGCGCAACCAGGGGATCCGGAAGCGTCTGTCTGATATCCAGCGGCAGATGGAGGGCCTGGAGCGGTCGGCTCAGTCGGAACGACCGGATAACGGAGGGGAAAAGGTAACAGAGCGGAGCGTCCCCGCGAGGAAGTGGAAGACGTTCCCCCTGAAGTACTGATAACAGGGATGGGCGTGTTCATGAAGCTCCTGGAGTGGCCATCCCTGCGGAAGGAGAAACGGGCGGTGGAAAAGCGAGAGGTCGTCCAGGGGAGGATCTTCGCCTGCGCCTTCTGCCGGGGGACGGGCATCCTCCCCGGATCTAAGGGGATCAAATGCCAGGTCTGCCGGGGCGGGGGCCATGTGGAGGTTGACCCACCGGCCATTCTCTGCGCCTACTGCGGCGGGCGAGGCGAGGCAAATCCCCGGACCAACATCACCTGCATCGTCTGCCTGGGCAAGGGGGTCGTCTCCATCAAGAAGCCCTTCATCGAATGCCGCCACTGCCGGGGCACCGGTGTTGAGGCCAACAGCAAGCTCCCCTGCCTGGCGTGCCGGGGCACGGGCGTGAAGTCCGGGGCGAGAGCATGAGCGAAGCCCTCCACTTTTACTGCGTGGTCGGGAACGAGATGGGATCGGACTCCGGCCTCGTCGGCCTCGACGGCCGTCAGGTCTCCGCCATTCGCCATCGCGATCTGGCCGCCCTCGTGAGCCCCGCCCCCGTCCGGGCCTATCGATCCATGCCGCGTGAGGAACTCCTCCGGTATCTCGTCGCCCACCAGGCCGTCATCGAGAAGGTCATGGAGGAGCGCACGGTGGTCCCGGTGAAGTTCGGGACCACGGCCCGCGCCGAGCCGGAGGTCCGGAGGATCCTAGAGAACGGCTACCCCCAGCTCACGGCTGCCCTGGAGGCCATGGACGGCAAGGTCGAGCTGGACCTGGTGGCTCAATGGAGGGACCTCAACTCAGTGGTCCGGCAGATCGGGGAGGAGCCAGAGATCAGACGACAGAAGGCTTCTATTGCGGTCCGGCTCCCGCAGGAGACCACTGAAGAGCGGATCAAGATTGGCCAGGCGGTCAAGGCGCGGCTAGACCAAATGCGAGAAGAGCTGGGGGCTGAGATCGTCGAGGCGCTCAAGCCGTTGGCCCGGGACCTCTGCCCCCACCTCCTCCTGGACGACCGGATGATTCTCAACCTGGCCTTCCTGGTGGACCGGGCCAGGGAAGGAGAAGTCAGCGAAACCCTCGAGCGGCTGGACGGCCGATACGGCGATTCCATCGATTTCCGTTGCGTGGGACCGCTTCCCCCCTACAGCTTCGCCACAGTGGAGATCAAGACGTTCGAGTTTGAGACCATCGATCGGGCGCGGTGGCTTCTGGGACTCAGGGAGGACGCGGGGTTGGCGGAAATTAGGGACGCGTATCGGCGGCTGGTCCAGCAGTGCCATCCGGACCATACCTTCCAACAGGCAGGCAAGGCCGATCGGGACGCCGGCGGACCGTTTGAGACGGTGACCGAAGCGTACCGGCTCCTGGGGGAGTACCGCCAGGTGGGCTCGTCCTTTCGCGCGCGTGACGTCAGGGAGGCAGTGGCGGTGAGGCTCCTCCAGTGGTCGCCGGAGCCCGGCGGTGCATGAGGAGGGGAAGTACCTCTACGGGATCATCGGGACGAATGGGGAGCGGAACTTGGGCCCCATCGGCATCGGTGGCCAGGAGGTGGAGACCATCGCCTGCCGGGGCCTCAGCGCGGTCATCAGCAATGCTCCCCTGGCGAGATGCGTGGTCAGCAAGGAAACCCTCCTGGCCCACGAGCGGGTCCTCGAACAGGTCATGAAGGAGTTCACCGTGCTGCCGGTGAGATTCTGTACGGTGGCAGCCAACGCAGAGGAGATCCGGCGGCTCCTGGAGCGACGCAACCGGGAGCTGAAGCACCTCCTGCGGGATCTGGACGGCAAGGTCGAGCTAGGGGTCAAGGCTCTCTGGCGAAACATAGATTTCATCTTCCAGGAGATCGTGGACGAGAACGAGGCAATCAAGCGCCTGAAAGCGGAGGTTTCCGAGCCGCCAGCCCGCCAGACCCACGCTCAGCGTATCGCCATCGGCCAGATGGTCCAGGCCGCCCTGGAGGCGAAGAAGGAGCGGGAGGGGGGGGAGCTTCTCCGGGGTTTGAAGCGGCTCTCCGTCGATCACCGTCTCAACCGGACCATCGGGGACAAGATGCTCCTCAACGCCGCTTTCCTGGTAGATCGGGCCAGGGAGAAAGAGTTCGACGACCTGATGGAACGGCTGAGCCTCCAATACCGAGCGCGGATCAAGTTCGCCTACGTGGGGCCCGCGCCGCCCTACAACTTCGTCAACCTCACCCTCCATGCAGACGAGTGAGCGCAGTGAGGGGGCGCGGTGGACGGGGTAACCGAAGTGCCGCGCGACGCACATCGAGGTCGCTGGGCCATCGAGATGGCCCCGGTGGGCGATGGGGCAGTCAGGGTCGATGTGACCGGGCTCCTGGCTGCGCAGGAGCGGGTCGCCAGGCGGTGGAGCCGCTTACGGCTGACGGGAGCGATCCTCTGTTCCCTCGCCGTGTCCGGGTCGCTCATCTTAGGCGTGCTGGCGCTCCGATGGGACGTCCAACAGCGACGGGACATGCAGGTTCTCAAGTTCCTCCTCCAGGAGACTGAGGCAAGGGTCATGTGTTGGAGGGCCGTGGCGATTCGTTGGAACCGGACTCCGGAGGATATCGTGACGGTCGATGGACGCGAGGCGTGGGTGCGCG
>CAYFIG010000283.1:2775-3178 GCA_964342905.1 uncultured bacterium | reverse complement strand
AATCTCAGGGGGAGGTTCGGAAGGGGGGCGTAGCCCCCCTCCGAGAATAGCTCGCCTGATGGCGCGACTCGACTACGAATCACTCCTGGCGGGCCTGCCCGACGCTGTGGTGGGGGTGGACCAAGCCCTCCGCATCATCCTCTGGAACCCCGCGGCCGAAGCGCTCTCAGGCCGCTCCGGGCGTCGCGTGATGGGCCGCACCCTCAAGGAGATCTTCCCGCCCGATTCCTCCCTCGCCCGTCACCTGACGGAAACGCTCAGGACGGGAGAGAGCCGATCGGAGGGGGAAGCAACGATCGAGGCGGCGGATGGCCGGTCGATCCCGGTGAGCATTGTGACCGCGTTTCTGGCGAGCCGCGACGGTGCTCCGGAGGGGGCGGTGGCGGTGCTCCGGGACCTGACC
>CAYFIG010000283.1:1073-2765 GCA_964342905.1 uncultured bacterium | reverse complement strand
GCCAGCTGGAAGAAGAGGTACGGCGGGGTGAGACGCTGGTCGTCGTGGGCCGGATGGCTGTCGGACTCGCCCACGAGATCCGCAATCCCCTGGCGGCGATCCGGGGTGCGGTTCAGCTTCTGAAAAAGGAGCTTGGTCCCCCCGCTCGATGGGAGGAGCACTTCGACGTCCTGGTCAAGGAGGTGGACCGGGTGAACCGGATTCTTGAGCTGCTCCTGGACCTGGGGCGTCCGGTTCAGCTTCGCCTGGCTCCGCTGAATGTCCATCAGCTCTTGGAACGCGTCGCGCTCCTCACCGAAGGGCTGGCAGCGGAGCATGGCGTCACGATCCTTCGCCGCTACGACCCAAGCCTGCCGCCGATCCTCGGGGATGAGGACCAGCTGATCCAGGTCTTTCACAACCTGGTTCGCAATGCCATCGAAGCCATGCCCGGCGGTGGCCGCCTCACCCTCACCACGCGCCTGTCGCTGAACCCGCTCTTCGCCAAAGTGGACCTTGGGAGCGGGATCCGGAGCATGGTGGAAGTGCAGGTGATTGACGAGGGTCAGGGCATCCCCGAAGCCTCACGCGCAAAGATCTTCGACCCATTCTTCACCACGAAGGATAAAGGCCTGGGGCTCGGCCTGTCCCTCTGCCACCGGATCCTGGAGGAGCATAAAGGGGCGATCCAGGTCGAGAGCGCACCTGGCAAGGGGACCACCGTGACATGCTTCCTGCCGATCGCCAAGTAGTGTCGACATGGCTGAGGGCCGCATCCTGATTGCCGACGACGAGGAGGGGCTCCGCTGGGTCCTGGAGAAGGGGCTCAGGCAGGCGGGGTATCGAATCACCGCCGTCAAAGATGGCGAGTCGGCGCTCCGCGAAGTCCAGGCCGAGCCCTTCGATCTCATTTTCCTCGACGTCAAGATGCCGGGCATGGATGGCCTGAGTCTACTCGGCCAGATCCGCGGGCTCTCCCCCGAGGCTCAGGTGGTCATCATGACCGCTCACGGCACCATGGAGACTGCCATTCAAGCCATGCAGCGTGGCGCGTACGACTACCTCGCGAAGCCGTTCGACCTCGACGAGGTACTCCTCCTCGCCGAGCGCGCCCTGGCGGCGAAGCGGCTGACTCAGGAAGTGGCCCAGCTCAAGACCGGTCTTCGGGAGGTCTGGGAATTCGGGGCGCTGGTGGGGCGCCATCCGAGAATGCAGGAGGTCTACAAGACCATCGGAAGGATCGCGGCAACCGACGTCACCGTGCTTCTCCGCGGTGAATCTGGGACCGGCAAGGAACTGGTGGCCCGGGCGATCCACCACTACAGTCGACGGGCTGGTCGGCCATTCGTGGCGGTGTCGTGCGCGGCGATCCCCGGACCGCTCCTCGAGTCCGAGCTGTTTGGCCACGAGCGGGGAGCCTTCACCGACGCCAAGGAACGGAAGCTGGGGAAACTGGAGCTGGCCCACAGCGGCACCGTGTTCCTGGACGAGGTGGCGGACATGTCGCTGGACTTGCAAGCCAAGCTTCTCCGGGCGCTTCAGGAGCGGAGTTTCGAGCGGGTGGGGGGGCACGACCCGATCCACGTGGACGTCCGGCTGCTCGCGGCCACGAATCGGGACCTCGAAGCGATGATGCGCGAGGGACACTTCAGGGGAGACCTGTTTTACCGGCTCAACGTGGTGACGCTGGCGTTGCCGCCGCTCCGGGAGCGG
>CAYFIG010000283.1:0-1063 GCA_964342905.1 uncultured bacterium | reverse complement strand
TCCGCTCTTGGCCGACCACTTCCTGGCCAAGTACGCGGCCGACCTCGGCGAGCACGCCATCGCCCCGGACGCGATGGATCGCCTGAGGGGTTACGACTGGCCGGGGAACGTGCGCGAGCTGGAAAATGTGATCCAGCGCGCCATGGTCATGGCCACGGGAGGGGTGATTCTTTCCGAGCATCTGCCCATCTCTCCGGTCGGAGCCGCCGCGTCCGTGACGGCGACGCTTGAGGACGTGATCGAGGCGAAACTGGCGGAATGCGTCCGGGGCCTCCGTGGCCGGCCCAAGGCCAACCTCCACAGCCTCATCGTGACACTGGTTGAGAAGCCCCTTCTCAAGGCGGTTCTCCGAGAAGCCCGGGGGAACCAGGTCAAGGCTGCGGCACTCCTCGGCATCAATCGCAACACGCTAAGAAAGAAGCTCAAGGAGCACGGGATCGACCCCGACTCGATCGAGGGGTGAGGCCGCCACGGCCCGGAGCCGCACAATGGAGCGGTACGATCTCATCGTGATCGGATCAGGCCCCGCGGGCGAGAAGGGCGCCGCCCAGGCGGCGTACTTCGGCAAGCGCGTGGCCTTGATCGAGCGGGCCCCTCACGTCGGCGGGGCCGGGGTCAATACCGGCACCATCCCCTCCAAGACCCTCCGGGAAACAGCGCTCTACTTCTCCGGTCTCCAAGCGCGGGGGCTCTACGGGGTGGACTACACGGTGAAGTCCAACCTCACGGTGCGGGACTTCATGTACCGGGAGCACGAGGTGGTCCGCTCCCTGCGCGAGCTGGTTGAGCAGAGTATCGCCCGTCACCAGATTGACCTGATCTACGGGGAGGCCTCCTTTGAGGACTCCCACACCGTCCGGGTCGAGCGGCTGACCGAGCCGGACCTTCTTTTCTTCGGCGATGCCATCCTGATCGCGACTGGCTCGATCCCCAACCGGGGCCGGGACATCCCGTTCAGCGATCCGCGGATCTATGACAGCGACACGATCCTCCACATGGACCGGCTCCCCCGCTCCCTCGGCGTGGTGGGCGCAGGCGTCATCGGCTGCGAGTACGCCACGAT
>CAYFIG010000282.1:0-3194 GCA_964342905.1 uncultured bacterium | reverse complement strand
CAAGGTGCTCTCCGGCGGCCTGGACGCCAATGCCCTCCAGCGCCCCCGACGCTTCTTTGCCACAGCCCGGAACATCGAGGAGGGTGGCTCGCTCACGATCATGGCGACGGCCATCGTGGACACCGGCAGCCGAATGGACGACGTGATCTTCGAGGAGTTTAAGGGCACGGGCAACATGGAGGTGCACCTCGACCGGCGGCTCATGGACAAGCGCATCTTCCCCACGATCAACATTGAGCAGTCGGGAACTCGGAAAGAGGAGCTCCTCCTGGAAAAGGACGAACTTCAGAAGGTCTGGCTCCTCCGGAAGGCCCTCTCCCAGCTCAACCCGGTGGAGGCGATGGAGCTCCTGTTGGACAAGCTCAAGCTCACCAAGACCAACAAGGAGTTCCTGGCCTCCATGAACCAGCTCGGATAGGCGAACGGGGGCCCGCCGCGCACTGTCACGTTCCCTTCAGGCCCGGCAAGCGCTTTAATTCCTTGCGTTTATTCTTCCTGGCTGGTAATCTACAAAATTTACAGGGAGGTGTGCCGTGAAGGCAGGCATTCATCCTGAATACATCGAGACCACCATTACCTGCGCGTGTGGGGAGGTCGTCCACACCCGCTCCACCCGGGCCCATATCCGCGTGGAGGTGTGCTCCAAATGCCACCCCTTCTTCACCGGGAAGCAGAAGCTGGTTGACACAGCCGGCCGGGTCGAGCGCTTCCAGCGCAAGTACAAAAGGGAATCCCGGAGCGAGGGGTAAGGTCCGGTCCGCCGACCGGCTGGGTGCCCGCGTCGGAGGCGTGGGTATGCCCGAGGCACGGGTGCATGCCCTCGGTTCGCTCGTTCGTCTTTCTTGCCTTCCGCCCCTTCCTGGAGTGGACCCGTGAGGCCCCCCGATGTTTGAGAAGCTACGCCAGATTGAGGAGCGGTATCAGGAGCTCTCACGCCTGCTCGCCGATCCGCAGGTGATCGGCCAGCCGGCGGACTATACCCGCCACGCCAAAGCTCACGCGGAGCTGAGCCAGGTGGTCCAACGGTTCGACGAATACAAGCGTGTGCTCGCCCGGATCTCGGAGGCCCGTCACATCCTTGCGGGAGAGACGGATCGGGAGCTCCGCGAACTCGCCCAGGCCGAGGTGGAGGAACTGGGGGCGCGTCAGGCGGTCCTGGAACAGGAGCTCCAGCGACTGCTCCTCCCCCGGGATCCCAACGATGATAAGAATGTCTTTGTCGAGATCCGGGCTGGCGCGGGCGGTGATGAGGCGGGCCTGTTCGCCGCCGACCTCGCCCGTCTCTACACCAAGTACGCCGAGCGTCAAGGGTGGCGGGTAGAGGTCATGTCGAGCCATCCGACGGGGGTGGGCGGGTTTAAAGAGGTGATCCTCTATGCTCAAGGGCGCGGGGCCTGGAGCCGGCTCAAGTTCGAGCGGGGGGTCCACCGGGTCCAGCGCGTGCCCGTCACTGAGTCCAGCGGGCGCATTCACACCTCGACGGTCACGGTCGCGGTTCTCCCTGAAGCGGAGGAGGTGGACGTGAAGATCGACGAGCGAGACCTCCGGGTGGACGTATTCAGATCGTCGGGGCCCGGTGGGCAGGGGGTCAACACCACGGATTCGGCCGTGAGGATCACCCACCTCCCGACGGCGCTGGTGGTGACCTGCCAGGACGAGCGTTCCCAGCTCAAAAACCGAGCCAAAGCCATGCGGGTGCTCCGGGCGCGGCTCCTGGAGCGCGCGCGGGAAGAACAGCAGGCCCAGATCGCTGCGGACCGACGGAGCCAGGTCGGCACCGGCGAGCGCAGCGAACGGATCCGCACCTACAACTTCCCCCAAGCCCGAGTCACCGACCATCGGGTTGGGCTCACCCTGCATCGGCTCCCCGAAATTCTGGAGGGAGACTTGGACGAGCTGATCGACGCGCTCCAGGCTTCGGATCAGGCGGCGCAGTTGGAACGGCTGGCGAGTTGAAGACTCTTTCAGCGCGCCAAACCGTCCGGAGCCTGCTCGGAGAGGGCGTTCGCCTCCTTGAGGATGTTGGCCTCCAGACGGCCCGCCAGGACGCCGAGTGGCTCCTCGCTCATCTGCTCGGGGTTGAGCGCTGGGCGCTTCACCTGGAGCCTGAGCGCCCGGTGCCTTCGGAGGCGTGCGAGCAGTTTGCCGAGTTCCTCGCCCGCCGGAGACAGGGGGAGCCGCTTCAGCATCTCCTCGGGTGGGAGGAGTTTTACGGGATCAAGCTTCGGATTACTCCTCAGGCGCTCATCCCCAGACCGGAGACTGAGCTCCTGGTGGAATGGGCGCTGGAGATTTTGCGGGGATCGGGCGCCTTGGGGCGCCGGCAATTGGTGATTGACCTGGGCACTGGGAGCGGCGCGATCGCCTGTGCTCTCGCCCGTTCATTCCCCCAAGTCTCGGTGGTGGGCGTTGACATTTCGGCCTGCGCGCTGACCGTGGCGAGGCAAAACGTTCGGGCTCTTGGGATTGACGGGCAGGTCAAGCTGGTGCGGGGGGATCTCTTCGGTCCGCTCGGTCACCCACGCCTTCGGCGCGGGTACCCGGCGGCAGATCTAGTGGTCGCCAATCCTCCGTACATCGCCTCGGGCGAGCTCGGCGCACTTCCCGTCGAGGTCAGAGCCTTCGAGCCGCGCCAGGCCCTGGACGGCGGTCCCGACGGGATGGCGCTCCATCGGAGGATCATCGCTGAAGCTGGAGAATACCTCCGAGAGCGCGGCTGGTTGCTCATGGAAGCTGGCGAGGGGCAACCCGAAGCGCTGGCCCGGATGCTGGCCGAGGCAAGGGCCTTCGAGGCAATCGAGGTCCGCAAGGATCTCCAGGGCAGAGACCGGATGATCGGAGCACGGAGACGCTGATGGCCGAGCGGCTGGTGATTGAGGGCGGGGTGCGGCTCCAGGGAAGGGTGGCGGTGAGCG
The DNA here is from genome assembly GCA_964342905.1 of uncultured bacterium. Taxonomy (GTDB): domain Bacteria; phylum Methylomirabilota; class Methylomirabilia; order Rokubacteriales; family CSP1-6; genus CAYFIG01. The sequence continues at coordinate 279 of CAYFIG010000282.1, read as the reverse complement.
CTGCCAAGAATGCCGCTCTGCCCGCGCTCGCGGCGACACTCCTGACGAGCGAGCCGGTGGTCTTCGAGAACCTCCCGACGCTGGCCGATGTGGGCACGATCAGCCAGCTCCTGGAACGACTGGGGGCGGAAATCGCGACGGACGTCCAGGGCGGAACCCGGGTTCAAGTTGCCCGGCTCAAGAGCCACGAGGCCCCATATGAGCTGGTCTCCACCATGCGCGCTTCGGTTCTGGTCCTGGGGCCACTCCTGGCCCGCACAGGTCGCGCGCGGGTCGCGC
>CAYFIG010000281.1:0-3202 GCA_964342905.1 uncultured bacterium | reverse complement strand
CCTCGAGCGCGGCGGCCAGCGGTTCACGGCTCAGCTCATTCATCGCGACGTTCCACGAAATCGGTTTAGTATACGCCGGCCTCCGAGGGCCGACAACCCGGGGGGATCACGAGCGTGAACTCGCCTTTGATCGCCCGGCCGCCAAAATGCTCTAGCTGCTCCGACGGCGTCCCCACGCGGACTTCCTCGAACTGCTTGGTCAGCTCACGGGCGACAACCAGCGGGACCTCGCCGAACACCTCGCGGACCGCCCCGAGAGTCTTCAGGAGCCGGTGCGGCGCCTCGTAGAGCACTACCGTGGTCTCCAGCTCCCGGAGGGCCCTCAGGCGCACCAGCCGCCGCCCGGGCTTGGCTGGCAAGAATCCCTCAAAGACGAAACGGTCAGCGGGAATCCCGGCCGCAGACAGCGCCGCGACCACAGCGGACGGCCCCGGAACGGGGACCACCCGGATTCCTGCTTCGCGCGCCTCCTTGACGAGCAGAAACCCCGGATCAGAGATGCCAGGGGTCCCCGCGTCTGTGACCAGGGCGATGGACCTCCCTTCGCGGAGTAGCCGCAAAAGGACCTCGCCCTTCCTGAGCTTGTTGTGCTCGAAGTACGAGGTGACAGCGGTCGAGATCGCGTAACGGGCCAGGAGGGTCCGGGTCCGTCGAGTGTCCTCGCACGCGATCAGATCCACTTCTTTGAGGACACGGAGGGCCCGGAGGGTAAGGTCCTCCAGGTTGCCGATCGGGGTGGCCACGACGTAGAGGGTACCGGGCACAGCGGGGAATGGAGACGACCGGAGCGGGTGAGTGGAACTAGGCCGATTCGGCTTTCGTCCCGGAAATCAGGATGGGGTGCTCGCGGTTCAGGATCACTTCCCGCGTGATGATGCACTCCTTGAGGCCCTGGATGGAGGGAAGCTCGTACATGACGTCCAGCATGACCTCCTCCAGAATGGCCCGAAGCCCGCGGGCTCCGGTTCCCAGCTTGAGGGCCTCACGGGCAATAGCCGCCACCGCGTCGTCGGTAAACTTGAGGCGCACCTTTTCCAGGTCGAAGTACTTCTGGTACTGCTTGAGGAGGGCGTTCTTGGGCTCGCGGAGAATCCGGAGCAGGGCGCCCTCGTCCAGGTCGTGCAGGCTGGCGACGACCGGGAGGCGGCCCACAAACTCAGGGATGAGCCCGTACCGAAGGAGGTCTTCGGGCTGGACCAGGGCCAGGAGGTCACCGATCCGCCGCTCCTCCCGGCTCTTGATCTCCGCCCCGAACCCCATGCCCGACCTCCCGATCCGGTTCTCGATGATCTTCTCGAGCCCGACGAACGCTCCGCCGCAGATGAAGAGCATGTTGGTGGTGTCCACCTGGATGAATTCCTGGTGCGGGTGCTTGCGGCCGCCCTGCGGGGGAACGTTCGCCACCGTTCCCTCCAGAATTTTGAGGAGCGCCTGTTGCACACCCTCTCCGGAGACGTCGCGGGTGATGGACGGGTTCTCAGACTTCCGGGCGATCTTGTCGATCTCGTCGATATACACGATCCCCCGCTCGGCTTTTTCCACGTCGTAATCGGCCACCTGGAGCAGCCGGAGGATGATGTTCTCCACGTCCTCGCCGACGTAGCCGGCCTCGGTCAGGGTGGTCGCGTCGGCGATGGTGAAGGGGACATGGAGCATCTTGGCGAGGGTCTGGGCCAGGAGCGTTTTGCCGGAGCCGGTGGGACCGATCAGGAGAATGTTGGACTTCTGCAGCTCCACCTCCCCCACCTCGCCGCCAGCTTCGATCCGCTTGTAGTGGTTGTGAACCGCGACGGCGAGGATCTTCTTGGCCCGCTCCTGCTCCACCACGTACTGGTCCAGGACATGCTTGATCTCGGCGGGTTTGGGAAGGCTCCGGAGCTCTCGGCTCTTCTCCTCTTCCCACTCCTCGGCGATGATGTCGTTGCAGAGCTGGATGCACTCGTCGCAGATGTAGACCGTGGGACCGGCGATGAGCTTTCGGACATCGTTCTGGCTCTTGCCGCAGAACGAGCACCTGAGCACGCCGTTGACCTCCCGGGCCCGCGCCATTGCCCGGTCCCCTAGAGGGCGCGGGCCCCCGCCAGGGCCGCGGATTCCGTCACGGCCGTGGTGGTCGGCTTAGAAGAGATGACCTCGTCCACGATCCCGTACTCCTTCGCCTGCTCGGGGGTCATGAAGAAATCCCGGTCGGTGTCCCGCTGGATCCGCTCCATGCTCTGGCCGGTGTGGAGGACAAAGATCCGGTTCAGCTCGTCGCGCACGCGCAGGATCTCGCGGGCCTGGATGTCGATGTCGGTGGCCTGCCCCTGTACGCCCCCCAACGGCTGGTGGATCATGATGCGGGCGTGGGGGAGCGCAAACCGCTTCCCCTTGGCGCCCGCGCACAGGAGCAGCGCCGCCCCGGACGCCGCCTGACCCATACAGATGGTGGAGATGGCAGACTTGACGTACTGCATGGTGTCGTAGATCGCGAAGCTCGCGGTCACCGAGCCGCCGGGGGAGTTGATGTAGAGGAAGATATTCTTGTCGGGGTCCTCAGCCTCCAGGAAGAGCATCTGGGCGATGACCAGGTTGGCCAGCTCGTCCTCGATGAAGGTGGGGAGAAAGATGATCCGCTCCTTGAGGAGGCGGGAAAAGATGTCGAACGCCCGCTCCCCACGGGGGGTCTGCTCGACTACGATAGGAACCAGGGCCATGGGCGCCTTCCTGCCTTTTGCCATGCCAGGCATAGTGTACCTCAGGATACAACGACCGAGTGCTGAATCAAAACGTCAAGAACCTTGGCCTCACGCAGGCGGAACCCGAGCGCTTCCAGGTCGCCGCTCTTCTCCATCAGCCGCCGGACCGCGGGGACCGGACGCTGGCTGGCCTTGGCGATCCGTTCCACCTCAAGAGTCACCTCTTCTTCCGAAGGGCTCAACTCCTCTTGCTCGGCGATGGCCTCTAGGAGCAGGGCGCGCCTCACGGTCTTCTCCGCTCCCGGCCTGAGATCCGCGACCAGCTTGTCATAGTCCCACGTGATTTGGCCAGGGTCCACTCCCTGCCGGCGGAGCCGCTCCCGCGTGTGCTCGATCGCGTGGGCCACCTGGCGGAGCACCAAGGCCTCGGGGACCTGGAAGGTGTGCTGGGCCAGAAGAGCCTCCACGACTTTGTCCTCCAGGGCCCGGCGGTTCTCTCGCTCGCGCTGGGCGTCCAGCTCCTT
>CAYFIG010000280.1:0-3202 GCA_964342905.1 uncultured bacterium | reverse complement strand
GAGTCAAAGGCCCGGATCGTGGTCGGCGTCAACGAGTTCGTGACCGAAGAGCCGCGGCCTTCGGGGCTCTTCCAGGTGGACCCGAAGGTGGGAGAGCGCGTGAGCGAACGGTTAGGAGAGCTGCGCAAGAGGCGCGATCCCGACCGGGCAGCGCAGGCGCTGGATCGGCTCGAGGCGGCCGCCCGCGGCAAGGAAAATCTCCTCCCGCCGATTCTGGCTGCGGTGAACGCGTGCGTGACGCTGGGCGAGATTTGCGACGCGCTCCGCCGGGTGTTTGGGGTTCATCAACCCTCTGCGGTGTTCTAGGGGGGATTCGCGACGCGCTCCTCGGGCCGGATCGGCTTCGGCTTCGTCTTGCTGCTTCACTCCTTCATCCTTCCGATCCCCGCGGCGGCGGGACTCGCGGATCAGGTGGGCGCTACCTTTGCCCTGATGGTGGATGAGTTCCTCAAGGCCTTTCCTCCCGTGGAGGGGCTGGTCGTGGCTGTGGAGGGCGATCGGCTCTACATGGACCTCTCTGAGAAAGACGAAATCCGGCAGGGGCAGGAGTTCACCGTATTCCGGAAAGGAGAAGTGTTTCGTCACCCTCTCACCGGGAAGCCCTTGGGACGCTATGAGGACTCCCTCGGGTACGCCCAGGTGCTGCGTGTCTTTCCGGCCTACTCGGAGGCGCGCTATATCCCTCTGGACGGCAAACCCCGACCGCGCCCTGAGGACGGCGTTCGGATCACGCGGGGACGGATCCGGGTCGCCGTGGCGCCGGTCCTGGACCTCACCAAAGCCACAGCGGACCTCCGTCGGGTGCCCTACATGATCGCCGTCGCACTCGAGCGCACCAAGCGTTTCGAGGTGGGGGATCCTCAGAAAGTCGCCGATCTCCTCGCCACCGAGGGGGTGCGGGTCGAGGTCCTCCTCATCAGCCCGAACAAGGTCATTTCGGTGTTACGCACCCTTGAGGTCGCGGGCTCGGTGGTGCCGGTGCTTCTCACGCGCGGGGGCGTCACGTACCTGGACGTGACCTGGATCTCGGCGATCACCGGAACCGCGCTCTTCTCGAAGCGCCGGCCCCTCGCCCGCCCCGAACCGGCTGAGGAGCAGCGGTTTCCGTGGGAGCCCCGGGCCGTTGACTAGCGCGGCCCACTCTCTGCGGTAGATTTGGGGGACTTCTCTTTGCTATGGTAGGAGCCGCAATGGCAGACCGGATAGCGGTGAAGCTCGTGGGCGTGGCTTTCGCAGTCGCCCTCGCGGCCTCCGGATGCGTGAGCTTTCGGGAGCTTGCGGGCTTTCCGAGGGAGTCCTCCCCGAGCGTTTCCCAGGAGACCGCGGAGCCGCGGTGGGTCCTGGTCAAGAATCCCCGCTTCGGCGATGTTCCGAGCGAGCCCGAATACATCTGGGTTGAGGCGGACAAGGTCCCCGTGACGTGGAGGCGGGTGATCTTTGGCAAACGCTCCATGCTCGCGCCTCCGGAGATCGTGGCCAAGTACGGCCGCCCACCTGGGGGCGGGAAGATCAGCCCCCTTCAGGGGATGCCTGTGGCCAGCGAGCCCACGGAGCGGGTGTCTCCGAAGCCCCAGGCGAAAGCCGAGCCAGCGCCCCGCGGCGCTGAAGGGGTAACCGCCGCGCCGAAGGCGGTGTCCGCACTCCCCCGCGGGTATGTGGTTTTCGTCGATACCAGTACCAGTCGGATCGTGATCGACCTCACGGCCCGGGACGGTCTCCAGCCTGGGAGTGTGGTGAGCCTTCGCAGGGACAAGATCCCCGTCATCCATCCCGTGACTGGCGAGCTCCTGGGCGAGCTTGACGAGGAGGTGGCCACGGCGAAGGTCACGGAGGTCCGAGATCGCTTTTCGGTGGCTGAGGTCCAGTCGATCAGTCCCGGCATCCAGATCAAGGTGAAGGACCGGGTCGTTCCTCGCTAGGTTCGTTCTCCACACGTCTCCGGGCAGAAGGGCAGAGTGACGCCGCGCTAACATGGGATCAACCACGACCATCGAAGCCGTGCTCAAGGAGCGGGTTGGGCGGCTGGTCGGAGCCGAGCTAGCCGCGATCGAGCGCGAGATCACCTGCCAGCTCCTCTCCTCGGTTGCCCTGATCCGAGACATGGGTGATTACATCGCCGGTGCGGGCGGAAAGCGGCTGCGCCCGATCCTCCTCCTCCTGGCCGCGCGCATGTCTGGCTACCGTGGCCCGCGGAGCGTCGAGCTGGGGTCGGTGGTGGAGCTGCTTCACACCGCGACCCTCATTCACGACGACGTGGTGGACCGGGCGCCGCTCCGGCGAGGGCAGCCCTCCGCGAACGCCCGGTGGGGAGACGATGCTTCCATCCTGGTGGGAGACCATCTCTACTCCAAGTCGTTTGCCATGCTGGTGCACGACTGTGACCTCCGGGTCATGGAGACCCTGGCGCGGGCCACCGTTTCCATGACCGAAGCGGAGGTGTTCCAGCTGGAGAAAAAGCGAAGCGGCCAGGCCACGGAGGCGGACTATCTCCGCATTATCACCCAGAAGACCGCCTCCTTCTTCTCGGCCTGCTGCCGAATCGGTGCCCTTCTGGGACAGTCCGATGCGGAGCGCTTGGAAGCCCTGACCCGGTTCGGGCTGAATGTGGGGGTGGCCTTTCAGCTCGCGGATGACTCGCTGGACTTCGTGGCTGATCAGGCGCGCTTGGGCAAAGCCATCGGGGCGGACTTGAGAGAGGGGAAGCGCACGCTCCCGCTGATCGCCACGCTCGAGCGGGCCGCGCCCGACGAGCAGGAGCGGATCCTGGCTCTTCTCCGCCGCCGGAACCTGGACCCCGCCGAGATCGAGGAGATTCGCCAGCTGGTGGTCAAGTACGATGGCGTCGAGTACGCGCTCGGGAGGTCGCGCGCCTATGCGCAGGCGGCGAAAGAAAACCTGGCCCTGTACCCGCCCTCCGAGGAGCTCGACACGCTCTCGCTCATCGCGGACTACGTCGTGGACCGCGACCGGTAGAAGTATGCCGGCGACGCTCCAGGTCGTGATAGAGTGAACACGGGAACAGAAGGGAGGTGGATGAGAGTGGTCAGGATATACGCTGAGCCCGTTGGGCCGGACAAAGCGCTCGTAAGCCGCGATGAGTTGAAGAGACTGATCGATGCTGCCCGCAAGGTTGAAGAAGTAGAGCTCATAGAACGCGCTGATGATCTGCCTTCCGAGGGCCTCACACGACTGGCCGCTGAGA
>CAYFIG010000279.1:0-3209 GCA_964342905.1 uncultured bacterium | reverse complement strand
CATGACGCCATTATACCCCAGTGCTGGTTGACCCGTGGGCGCGGCGCTGACTGCGCGCACTGGCCTTTCGAGACTCCGAGCTGTGCTATACTACGCCCCGTCATTTTCGCCCGAATGCGCGTTGTTGCGTGGAGGAGGTCATGGCTAGCTCCCGTTGTCCGATATGCAAAGCTCCTCATAGGCTCCTCAAGGGGAACCCCATTCGGGTGCTGAAAGGAACAGCCCGAACCCTGGCGGGAGTTGTGCGCTGGACGCGGCGCCCGCTCCTGGCTCGCCGTCCCAGGCCGGGCGAATGGTCTGGCGTTGAGGTCATGGCTCACCTAGCCGACGTCGAGGTGGCCGCCGCCTTCCGGATGCGGAAAATCGTGGCCGAGCCTCGCCCGCTGCTCACCGCATTCGATCAGGAAGCGTGGGCTCGCGCGTTTCGGTATCCTCGACAGGATCCCCGCGAAGTCCTTGATACCTTCCGGGCCGTTCGCGACTCTAACCTCAGGATCCTTCGGTCGTTGTCTGCCGCTCAAAAGCGCCGGGTCGGAATGCATGAGGAGTACGGGCCCATCCGCCTTGATCAGCTGGCGGCGCACCTGGCCGAGCATGACCTGAACCATCTGAACCAGATCCGGCAGAACCTGCGGAGCCTTGCTTCCCGTCAGTGACGCTGCCTCTTCCGGTACGAAACCGGCTCGCCGAGCTGATCCTCGATGCCCTTCGAGAGCGCAGCGCCCGAAATGTGCTGGAAAGACTGATTCGCTCCTGTGAGGGCGATCCGGTGATGAGCGATGCGCTTCCCGTTGGGTTTCCCGTGGAATTCTTCGACCAGCAGAGGGACCGGCTCACGCTCAACGGAGCGTACCGACGCTTCCACGACGAGATTTGCGAGCGAGTGGGGCGCGCCTGGGCGGTCGTGAAGGATTGGCCGCTTTCAGACCACGAGCCCTCCCTGCGTCAGGCTCTGAGCGAGGCCACCGCCCTTTTCGATGCTCGTCTCGACTTTGAGGTCCACGAGTTGTTGGAGCCGTTCTGGATGAGGGCTGAGGGGCAGGTGAAGGACGCGTTGCAGGGCCTGATCCAGGTAGCGGTGGGCTATCACCATCTGGCCAACGATAACGTTTCGGGAGCCCGGATGCTCCTGGCGGAAGGGAGCGCCAAGCTCCTGGGGCAACGCCTCGAAGACCTCGACCTTCACACGTTCGCCCTGGCGGTGCGCCACTCGCTTGAGACCGTCACCCAGCTCGGTGCCGAGGCCTCACGGAAATTCGACTGGAGCCTGGCGCCGCGGTTTCCGCGAGCACACTAGCATGGGGAAAATCTATCTCGTTGCCGATGGCGCGGAGATCGCGCGCCGGCGGAGGCTGGTGGCCTCGGGGCTCCTCGTCGAGACCTGGCAAGACCTCTACATTCCTGGCCAATTCTGGCTGGGGGAAGAAACGAAGGGGTACCTGGATGGTGGGAGCTCCCCGCTGCCGTACGCGCTCGCGGTGGATGCGGAGGCAGTTCCGATTTACTACGGGCCGCGCCTGCGCGATGTGGAATCGCTCCCCAGTGAGGAGTCGCTCCGGGCTCGGGTCCTCTCCGCCCACGGGATCGGCGTGGCCTGGGTTACCTTCGACCAGTTCGGCGAGCGAACCAAGTACGAGCCAGCTTCGCCCGCGGACCCGATGTTCTATCTTCGCCGCCCCGGGGGAAGCGCCGCCCACATCTGGCGGCTCTTCCGCCAGAAGCGCGAGGCCATCGTGTACATGCAGGAGCACTACGGCAAGGACTCCGAGGCGCGTGACTGGGCGGGCACTCTTCCGGTGGAGGCCTACGACGAGCTGTTGAAGCGCTACGGGCAGAAGGGATAATGCGATGCCGACGATCTTTGTCAACAACATTACCATGCACTATGTGGAGTCGGGGCAGGGCTCTCCGCTCCTCCTCCTCCACGGGCTCGGCGGCTCGCACGAGATGTGGCTCCCGATTGCGCTCGACTTCGCCCGGTCGTACCGAGTGATCGCGGCTGACCACCGAGGGCACGGCGCCTCCGACAAGCCGCGCGGACAGTACACCATCCGGCTTTTCTCCGACGACTGGCTCGCGCTGATGGACAGTCTCAAGGTGGATCGGGCGCACGTGCTGGGGCTCTCCATGGGAGGCGCGATCGCCATGAGACTGGCGGTCGAGGCCGTCCACCGGGTCCGCTCCCTGATCCTGGTAGATACCTGGGCCTACCCGCACCCCGACTTTCTGGCGATGCTGCGCCAGCGGCTCGAGAAGCTGGCCACGGGAGACCTGGCGGCCTATGCTGAGACAGCGATCCCACAGGTGTATTCGCCTCGGTTCATCCAGGCCAACCCTCAAGTCATAGCCGATTACCGCGCGCGAGTGGCCAAGGCCGATCCCGATTCGCTCCGGAGCGCCATCGGGGCCTGCATGAGCCACGACATGCAAGGGGCGCTCGTGCGTGTTCAGGCTCCCACCCTCGTGATCGTGGGGAGCGAAGATCGCCTGGTCCCCCCCTTCCACTCCGAGTATCTCCAGCGCGAGATCCCCGAGGCCTCGCTGACCGTGATCGCAGGGAGCGGCCACATCCCCCACCTCGAGGCCCCGGAGCAGTTTTTCCGGGCCGTACAGGGGTTCCTGTCCTCTGTGGAGCGCTCTGGAACCTCGTGAAAGATGGAACATTCTGGTCCAGGAAAACCTTGACAGGTCCGATCCCTGGCAGTAGGGTAGGGCAACGCGCAAAGGGTTCGGACCTTTGCGGCATTCTGGAGAGTGCCCTCAAAGATCGCGACTCTTTGAGGGCTTTTTTTGTATCCGGGGGATGGGAGTCCCCCAACGCCGCCAGCGACTCGAGGCGGATTTTTCGGACTCGGTCAGGTTCGCGGCAGGAGGATCGTGATGCCCGCAAAGTTGTTTATCGGTAACCTTTCCTTTCAGGCCACTGAGGAGGACCTCCGGGAGCTCTTTCAGCAGGCCGGTACGGTGGAGTCAGTGCGGATTGTCACCGATCAGTTCACTGGAAGGCCCCGGGGCTTCGGCTTCGTGGAGATGGCCACGAAGGAGGAGGCCACCAAGGCCATCGAGATGCTGAATGGTCGACTGTTCCGCGACCGGAACCTGGTGGTTGATGAAGCGCGGCCTCAGCCCCAGCGCGGCTCGGGCGGCCCGCGGGGCGATCGCGGCCCGCGTGGGGGAGGAGGAGGAGGCTGGCGGCGCTAGATTCCAGG
>CAYFIG010000278.1:0-3212 GCA_964342905.1 uncultured bacterium | reverse complement strand
TCGCCGTAGCCCAGCTCCACGGCAATGCCCCGGCCGCGCACCGCCTGGGCCACGGGCAGGAGCCGCTTGAGCGCGTCTTCGCCAAGCGGAATCAGAGCGGCGAACGGCCGTCTGTGTTCCCAGGCATCAGGACCAAGATCAGGAAGGAGCTGCACGACCCGCTCCATCCCGACCGCAAAGCCGATCGCGGGGTCCGCCGGCCCTCCGAGAAGCTCGACAAGGCCGTCGTAGCGGCCGCCCCCGGCCACGGCGTTCTGGGCGCCCACGACCCGGCTACGTCCGTCTTCGACGGGTAGCCGGGTGCCCGGCGCCACGACCTCGAAGGTGGTCCGCACATAGTAGTCCAACCCCCGAACCAGCCGCGGGGAGTCCACATAGCGGAGCCCGAGCGCGTCCAGGTACCTCCGGATCCGATCGAAATGCTCTTTGCAGGCGTCGCAGAGCGCTTCAAGGATCGAGGGCGCGGCGTCAATCACCGGCTGGCACCCGGGCTTCTTGCAGTCCAGGACCCGGAGAGGATTCTTCTCGATTCGCTCCCGGCACTCCTCGCAGAGCGCGTGCTGACGCTCCCTGAAGTAGGCCTGGAGCTTGGCCCGGTAGGCGGGACGACACGCCGCATCTCCGATGGAGTTCAAACGAAGCTCGAGCCGCTCCGCCAGGCCGAGCCGTCGAAAAAACTCCATCAGCATGGCGACCTGCTGTGCGTCGAGCGCGGGGTGATCGTCACCGATGGCTTCGACGTTGATCTGGTGGAACTGGCGGTAGCGCCCGGCTTGTGGCCGCTCATAGCGAAACATCGGGCCAATCGTATACAGGGTCATGGGCTTCGGATGGACAAAAAGCCCATGCTCAATGTACGCTCGGATGAGCGACGCGGTCGCCTCGGGGCGGAGCGTAAGCGATTCACCGCCCCGATCTTCAAAGGTGTACATTTCTTTCTGGACGATGTCCGTGACCTCGCCAATTCCGCGCGCGAACACCTCTGTCCGCTCAAAGATCGGGAGGCGGATCTCCGCGTAGCCGTAGGCTTCGAACACTGCACGGGCGATCTCCTCGACGCGCTGCCACTTCCGCGCTTCGGTCGGCAAGATGTCGTGGACACCCCGGACCGCCTTAATGGGCATCAGGACTCCTCGCCGCCCTGTACTCGTCCTTGAGCTGAATGTAGTTTTGGGCAGAGCGGCGGATCAGCTCCAGGTCCTCACCCGTGACCTGACGCCGGACCTTGGCGGGAGAGCCCATCAGGACGCTCCCGCGCGGGACACTGGTGCCCGGAGCCACCAGCGAGCCTGCTGCCACCAGACATTCCTCCTCCAGCACCACACCGTCCAGGACAATCGCGCCGATCCCGATCAGGCAGTGAGACTTGATGTGGCAGCCGTGAAGTCTGGCCCCATGCCCGACGGTGACGAACTCCTCCAGGATCGTGGGGGAGCCGCGGCGGTTGACGTGGATCACCGTCCCGTCCTGGATGTTGGTGCCCCTTCCGATCCGGATGTAATTGACGTCCCCGCGGATCACGGCGTTGAACCAGACGCTCGCATCCTCGCCCAGCTCCACGTCTCCGACGACCTGAGCCGAGGCCTCGACAAAGGCCGTCGGATGGACCTTAGGCATGACCCCATGATACGCATGGATCATCGGTCAACCCCAAGAACGGTCTGACCGGCAAGTATACCCTTGAGGGACGAGAGACGAAAGAGGAGAGGGGGCAAGGGGGGGGCCAAAAACGGCGCGCGGGAGGTCACTCCCCGGTGGTCATAATGATCTGCGTCTCCCCCGAGGCCTTGAAGAGCCCGGAGAAGCGCACCACCGCGGCGATGAGGGTTGGAGTGTCCTCCCCCGGGATGGCGCCCAATCCGGTGATGGTTCCCTCAAATCCAGAGTTCACCGATTGGAGCCGGTATCCTGCCGGACCGCGGAAGACAACGGCCAGCTGCCCAGGAGTTTGGTTCTGCGGGATCACGACCTCCTCGATCCCGTCGCCATCCAGGTCCACCGCGAGTGGCATCGGCTCCACGTAGTAGAAGTAGCTCCGGCCGCCAGCCCTGCCCTCTACGTACTTCACGACTTCGAGCGTGACGTGGTTCCCGCCTCCGATCGCGGTGGACGAGCGCCAGGTTTCCTGGCTCTCGAAGGCGATCCGGAGCCGGTTGGACTCGTCGATATAGGCCAGGGACCGTGTTCCCTTCCCCCCGATATTGGACATCGTCGCCCCGGTGGCGCGGAAATCGCTCGGGACACGCACGCGGCCCTGCACGACGAGCTCGCCGCTTCGAAGGCTCCCGAGCTCAGCGGAGCCTTTCGCAAAAAACCCGTCCGGCGTGAAGCGCTGGACCCAGAGCGTGTCCTTGACCCCGTCGCCGTCGGCGTCCAGGGCGAGGAGGATCTGGGGGAAATCCTGGACCACAACAGCCGCCCTGCCGCTGCGGGTGGTGAGGATGAACGAAGTGAGCCCGATGTTCTCCTGGGGGTGGTAGCGGTTTGCAACGACCTCAAACACGCTGTCGCCGTCCAGATCTGCGAGCTGAACCGAGAAGACCCGTCCGTATGAGCCTCCCGCGTAGGTCCACTCGGGCTCCAGGGCCCGGTCAACGATCCGGTAGAGATAGATCTGCCGGCCGTCGGTGATGACCATTCGAGGGACCCCATCTTTCGGGGAGATCGCCACGTCCATGGCCAGCACAGGGAACCCGAACCTCGCCAGTTCCCGGAGCGGGATCGAGGACTCAGCGCTCGAGTACGTCCCGGCCTCGCTCACCCAGCCAAGAAGCCGCTCCAGGAGCGAGCGTTGCTTTGCCGGACGAGCCTCGCCGGACTTGGGGGACGCGGAGAACTCCCCCTTGACGGGTGGTTTGATGGAAGGCGGGACGAACAGGGCCGTGCTGAGGAGTGAGGTGGCGCCGGGGAAGGCAAAGAGCCGCACTTCCATGTAGGGTTTGTTCTGGACCCGCGTGAAGTAGACTGCCAGGAGGTGCCCGACCTTGAAGCGCTGCGCAGCGGCGGCGAGCCCCTTGCCCTGGATTGCCTCATCCCCCCTGATCCCCTCCTGGGCGAGCCAGACGCCGACCGCGTCGCCCATGCTCATCTGGAAGCGGCCGGTGCGGTTAAGACCTTCGATCAGGTCCTGGACGACGGCCTCAGCCAGATTCTCCTTCACGCCACCCAGCAGCGCGAGGAGCGTGAGCTGAATCTTCCCCGCCGAGACCCGC
>CAYFIG010000277.1:0-3253 GCA_964342905.1 uncultured bacterium | reverse complement strand
GAGCCGGGACCGAGCGGATCGAGATCCAGGGCGTGCCGGACCTTGGGGGCGGCCGTCATCGGATCATTCCCGACCGCATCGAAGCGGGGACCCTTTTGACCGCGGGGGCCATCACCGGCGGGGACGTCACCGTTACCGGCGTGGTGCCGCGCCACGTCTCCGCGGTGCTCGCCAAACTTGAGGAGGCGGGGGTGACTCTCGAAGTCGGCGAAGCGGTGGTCCGCGTCCGCGGTCCCGAACGGCCTCGCGCGACGGACGTGATCACCCAACCGTTCCCTGGGTTCCCCACCGATATGCAGGCTCAGGTGATGAGCCTCCTGGGGCTCGCGGATGGGATCTCCCGCTTCACGGAGACCATCTTCGAGAACCGGTTCATACACGCGGCCGAGCTCTGCCGCATGGGGGCGCGGATCGAGACCGACGGCGCCACGGCCATCGTGCGCGGGGTCGCATGCTACCAGGGTGCCCCGGTCATGGCCTCAGATCTCCGGGCCTCGGCCGCCCTGGTGCTCGCCGCTCTCGCGGCGCGGGGGCGGACTGAGATTTCCAGGGTCTATCACCTCGACAGGGGCTACGAGCGGCTGGATGTCAAACTCGGGCAGCTCGGGGCGAGGATCCGGCGAGAGCTGTGACCGGGAAACTGTTGACCTTGGCGCTTCCCAAGGGTCGGCTCCTCAGGCCGGCGCTGGAGCTGCTCGACCGGATGGGGATCGACGGGGTGGATGCCGCCTCCCGCAAGCTTATCTTTGCCGATGAGCGGCGCGGCCTTCGCGTCCTGATCCTGAAGCCTTCCGACATCCCTGCCTACGTGGAGTACGGCGCAGCAGATCTGGGCATCGTGGGGAAGGACATCCTCCTCGAGCAGGAGCCGGACGTGTATGAGCCGCTGGATCTGGGCTTCGGCTTCTGTCGGCTCGTGGTCGCCGAGCCCGAGGAGCTCTGGCGGCGGGACGATCCGGCCAAGTGGTCCTGGGTCCGGGTGGCCACCAAGTACCCGAACCTCACCGAGCGCTACTTCTCCGAACGGGGGATCCAGGTAGAGCTGATCCGCCTGGACGGCTCCGTTGAGCTGGCCCCCCTGGTGGGGCTGGCCGATCGGATCGTGGACTTGGTTCAGTCCGGCGAAACGCTTCGGGCCAACGGGCTGGTAGAGGTCGCTGAGATTCTGCGTTCGACGGCTCGGCTCATCGTGAACCGGGCTTCGCTCAAGACCGGGTACGGGGCGATCAGTGCGCTGATCGAGGCCATGAAGAAGGGGGTGGCCCGGTGAGCTGGCGACGGCTTGCGACTCGGACCCTCGGGGTGGAGGGCGTCGTGAAGGCGCTCGACCGTCCCCCCGACTCGGTCGCCCCCGACGTGCACAGGAGCGTGGAGGCGATCCTGTCTCTAGTCCGGGAGCGGGGGGATGCGGCGCTCCTGGAGTTTACTGAGCGTTTCGACGGAGTGAAGCTCCGGGCTGCCGAGCTGGCGGTGACAGCCGAGGAGATTCGGGTGGCCCGCGCAACGGTGGACGAAAAGGTCGTGAGGGCCCTCAGCTACGCCGCGGAGCGGATCGAGGCCTTCCATCGCCGCATGCTGCCGCGCTCCTGGTGGATGGAGGATGACAACGGTTCGCTTCTCGGCCAGCAGGTCCGACCGCTCGATCGGGCGGGGGTCTACGTTCCCGGCGGGCGCGCAGCCTATCCATCCACTGTCCTGATGACGGCGATCCCGGCAAAAGTAGCAGGAGTCCGGGAGATCGTGCTGGTCTCTCCGCCGGCTGGGGACAAGTCGGTGCATCCCGCCGTGCTGGTCGCGGCTGAGATCGCCGGCGTCACGGAGATTTACCGCGTCGGTGGTGCTCAGGCTGTGGCGGCCCTGGCCTTCGGGACCGAGACAATCCGCCGGGTGGACAAGATCGTGGGGCCGGGGAACATCTACGTGGCCCTCGCGAAACGCCGCGTCTTCGGCCAGGTGGGGATTGATATGGTGGCGGGGCCGAGCGAGGTCGTGGTGGTGGCTGATCAGGGAGCGCGCCCCGAGTGGGTGGCCGCGGACCTCTTGGCCCAGGCTGAGCACGATCCCATGGCGCGGGCGGTTCTGTTGACGCCGTCCGCTTCCCTCATCGAGGGCGTGGCAGAAGCGCTGGAGCGGCAGCTCGCCGGCCTGCCGCGCCGGGACATTGCGCGCGCGGCGCTTCAGGCCAACGGGGCTCTGGTGCTGACCCGGGATCTGGAGGAGGCAGTCGCGCTGGCGAACGCGCTCGCCCCTGAGCACCTGGAGCTCCAGGTCAAGGACCCGTTCCGCTGGCTCTCCTTGGTCAAGCACGCCGGAGCGATCTTCCTGGGGCGCCACACCCCCGAAGTTGTCGGGGATTACGTCGCGGGCCCGAACCACGTGCTCCCCACTGGAGGGACAGCCCGGGTCGCCTCAGGCCTGGGAGTGGAGGATTTCATGAAGCGATCGAGTCTCATTCAATACTCTGCGAGGGGGCTTCGAGAGGCCTGGCCGCATCTTTCCGTGCTCGCCCGCGCGGAAGGGCTAGAGGCTCACGGCGAGGCCGCGAGGCTCCGTCTCGCCAAGAAGGAGTCCGCCGATGAGCCAAGCTGATCGCGGGATCCAGCCCGAGGTGCCCCGCCAGGCCCGCGTCGAGCGTAAGACCCGGGAGACCGCGGTCCTGCTCCAGCTCAACCTGGATGGCAGCGGGACCTCGAAGGTCGAGACCACCATCCCATTCTTCAACCACATGCTGGAGGCGTGGGCCAAGCACGGGCTTATGGACCTCACCGTGGACGCCCGCGGTGACACCGAGGTGGACCTCCACCACACGGTGGAGGACGTGGGGATCTGCCTCGGCAAGACCTTGAAGGAAGTCATCGGCGACAAGAAGGGAATCGTCCGCTATGGGACTGCCTTCGTCCCCATGGATGAGGCGCTGGTTTCGGCGGTGGTGGACATCTCGGGTCGGCCGTACCTGGTCTTCAACGTCCCGCTGCGGCGCGCGCGCGTGGGTAACTTCGACCTGGACCTCCTCCAGGACTTCTTTCGGGCGTTTGCCTTCCATGCTGAGGTCACCCTCCACGTGACCCTCCACTACGGTGAGAACCTCCACCACATCGCTGAGGCGGTCTTCAAGTCGGTGGGACGCGCCCTGGCCGAAGCGGTCCGCCTGAACCCGCGGATCGAGGGGGTCCTGTCCACCAAGGGCCAGCTGTAGCGCCATGCCGATAACCGTCGCATCTCTGCGTCCTCGGTCGTCGCCGATCCTCAACGT
>CAYFIG010000276.1:0-3271 GCA_964342905.1 uncultured bacterium | reverse complement strand
AGCGGTACCCCCAGGATCCTCTGCTCCTGCGTTACCGGGGCATCGCGCTGGATCGGTTGGGTCGGTCCGAGGAAGCGATCGCCCAGTTTGAGGATCTGCTCCGCCGGAATCCCAACCATGTGCCGACCCGCTATTTTCTTGGATTAGCGCTCGCCCACCAGGGGAAGGCCGATCCGGCCAAGCGGGAGTTGGAGTGGGTTCAGAGGGAGAGTCCGCTGCCCACCTACCGGGAATGGGCGAAGGCCGCGCTGGACCAGCTCCAGGCGGGGGCCGCCGTTCCGATTCGGCCCCAGCGCTGGTCCCTGCGCGGGTCGGCGGGATGGGAATGGGACTCCAACGTTCTCCTCAAGCCGGACGACAAGAGCCTGGCCTTGGTCGGCGATCGAAACGCCGACCGATTCTCCGCGAACCTCCAGATCGGGTACCGGGCGGTCGCGGAGCGGGACAGGCTGTTGGACCTGCTGTACACCACCCGGAGCAGCTTCCATGACGACGGGCTGGATGATTTCAACTTCAATTCCGAGGAGGTCGCCGTGGTGGGTCAGAGGGCGGGGCGGTTCTTCGGCCAGCCGGTCTGGTGGGGCGGCCGTTACGACTCCGCCGTGGGATTCCTGAAGGAGGATCTTTTCTCCTGGACGAACCGGGCGACCCTCTCGGCCGACACGCGCCTGACTCCCCGGACGCGGACCGTTCTCTCCCATCAGATCTCCTGGGTGGACTTCGGGCCGGACGGCTCCAACCCCCCCCAGACCTCCCGCGACGGGCTCTACCAGGAGCTCGGGCTGACGCATACCCTTTACTCGGCGGATTTCCGCAGGCACCTCTTCATCACCCAGTCGTACGGCGACGCGCGGGTGAGGGGCGGGAATTTCGAGCGGCGGGGAGCAGGCAGCCGCGTGGGCTTCCATATCCCGCTGACCGCTCGGCTGACGGCGGATGCCTCGGTCGGGTTCCAGTGGAACCGCTATCCGCGGTTTTCTTCCCTCTCCAGCTTGGATTTGGCCCGGCGGCGGGACACCGACTGGGATTTCTATGCGGCCTTGAGCCGCCCGGTGACCCCCCGGATCCTCGGCCGGTTTTTCTACCGGTTCATCACGGCGCGGAACCGGAACGACTTCTTCGAATACGACCGCCACCTGGCCGGTGTGGAGCTTTATTTTTAGCCCCGAGGGCCAGCCTTTGCGTGTATACTTTTGTCAAAGAGTACTTTTAGCTGAAATGGGCAAACTCCCCACCCATCCCTCTCGGGTATCGCTCCCGGGCATCGCCCTTCTCGCTGGCGCCTTAGCGCTACTCTGCCCTGCCTCTGCCCTTAAGGCCGATCCCCCGCCCGGTAGCGGCTCCGTCAGCACATCTTCCGACGGGACTTCCGCATCCGGGAGCGGCTCCACCGGTGGAACCTCGGTTTCCGGGAGCGGCTCCGGTGGCCCCGGCGCTCCCCCACCGGGGGAGGGAGCGAGGAGGTCGCCTGAAGAGAAAGCAGCTCAAGGGGCAGCGAGGGAAGCCCATGAGGCGGAGAGGGATGCCGACGAGGCGGAGAGCCAAGCTGATAAGGCAGCGAATAAGTTTGGCGATGAAAACCCGAAGGCGAAGGAAGCAAGAGAGAGGGCGGAGCAAGCAAGAGAGAGGGCTGAAGAAGGAAAGGATCGGGCGGAAGAAGCGAGGGAGAGGGTAAAGCGAGCGAGCGACTCTTTTGATCACGCCATCCCGCCGCCCTCGCCGCAGGACAAGGCCGGCAACGTCGCCGAGGGCTACATGCAGGGGAAGGGTATCGACCCCGGCTCGGCGGCCGGGCAGGTCGTCAAGCCGTACGTGGTCGGCACGACGGTTGTGGACGATCATTGGGGTGCCCAGCGCTACGGGTACGATCCTGCCGGCCGGACGATCCGGGTGGTGGACCCCGCCGGGAATACTTCCTACCGGTACCAGTACGATGCGCGAGAGAACCGGACCCGCGTCATCGATGCTTCCGGCGGAACGACCCGCTACGAGTACGACTCCGCCGGCCGGCTGATCCGTTCCACGGATCCTGTCGGCAACACGACGACCTTCCGGTACGAGCCGAACCCGCAGGGCACTCGTGTCTTCGCCACCGATCCGGCGGGGCAGACGACTCGGTTCCAGTACGACGTGGCGGGCCGTGTCACCCGCGTGGTGGACCCCGCCGGTCAAACCACCCGCTACGAGTACGACGCCAGAGACAACCGGGTCTCCGTGACCGATCCGGCCGGCAACACTACCCGCTATGACTACGACGCCGCAGGGCGAGCCACCTCGCGCACCTACTTGGATCGTGATGGAAAGCCCTCCGCAGCCGTGAGCTTCGATCCCACCGGCGGGCCCACCGACACGATCAGCGCTTTTGACTACGACCCCAACAAGGGACGCGTCACCCGCGTCACCGAGTACGACGCGAAGGGCAACCAGCTAGGCGAGGTTCTCTATACGGATGCCGACGGGAAAACCTCGGAGCAAAGCTACGCCGGGGCGAAATACGATTCCCACGGCAACCAGATCGGGGTCGTGCAGTTCGTGGATCCGGAGGGGAAGGTCTCCGAGCAGGACTACGCCAACGCCAAGTACGACTCGAAGGGCAACCAGCTGGGGCTGGTCGTTTCCACCGACTCGGATGGCAAGATCTCCAACCAGCTAAGCCCCAGCATGGAGGAGCGCCTCCAAGAGGCGATTGATGCGCTCCAGCAGGATAACCCGCCCGACTCCGGGGCAGCCATTGACCAGGGAATGGAGATCCTCTACGGCGGGCTGATCCCCCTACCCAGTCCCGGCTCACCGGAGGGAGAATCCACTCCCTATGTTCCTCCCACTGGGGGAGGTGACGGCTCGGGCGGGGGAGCTGGCGGCGGGGATGGAAGCGGCGGAGGCAAGGGCGATCAGAAAGAGCCCACCATGGAGGAGCGCCTCCAAGAGGCGATTGATGCGCTCCAGCAGGATAACCCGACCGACTCCGGGGCAGCCATTGACGAAGGGATGGAAATCCTTTACGGCGGGCTGATCCCGCTGCCAACACCCGAGCCGCCGCCTTATGCCCCTCATTCTGACCCTCTCTGGTCGCCTCATAGCGAAGATACCTCATCGCCAGGCAGCCCTCCGGCTCCGGAGGGCGAATCAGGCGCAGAGGGGGGGGCCGGTGACGCCGGGGGCGAAGGAGCTGATGAAGGCGGCGGAGTCGGTGGCGGGGGCTTTCTCGAGAGTCTTCCCAGCGGGGGCGTGTCTGACCTGGAGAGTCCCGAACCGCCTCCCGCCGGAGGGG
>CAYFIG010000275.1:0-3294 GCA_964342905.1 uncultured bacterium | reverse complement strand
TAGCAAAGCGCTCCTGGCTGCCCCCCCCTTGAGGCCCCGGAAAATGTGGGCTTCATCTTAGCAATGCCAGGGGCAATGTCAAGGCGCTCTTGGCCGGGGGTAGTGTCCTCATTTGGGGAGGGTTATATTGACTTGACTGCGGTAAAGGATTTGGTTGAAAAATATAGGGCTACCTTGGCGGCTAGGCTAGGTCCGGGAGGCATGACCATGAAAAGAGAACGGCAGCCCGGGGAGTCGAGGGTCCCGATTCCAATGGACCGACTCAACGAGCTTCAGGGGGTCGGATCGCTCTTTCGCTTTTTGCAGAGCTACCCGGGGATCAGGACGCTCCGACCAGGTCTCGAGGACGAGATTCTGCGCGGAGCGCTGGACATCCATATCCACGCCAACCCGTGCACGCTCCTCTGGCGGAGCCAGGACGTGATCGACGTGGCGATCGAAGCCTCGCGGGCGGGGATGGTCTCCGTCTGCCACAAGGACCATCACCACTCGACCGTCGGCACCGCGATGATGGCGCAGCGCCACATTGACTACCTCTTTGACAAGGGCGAGATTCCGGGTCGGGTGGCCTGCTATGGCGGCGTACCCAGCACCTTTACGCTGGACTCCAAATACATCGAGACCGCGTTGGCCCTGCCAACGTTCAAGATGCTCTGGCTCAACTCCGTCAACGGCGAGGTCCTGATCGACGGGAACCGACGCGTGAGACCGGAGGCTACCGCGTGGATCCAGCTCGCCAAGGCGCACCGCCTGGGGATCACGCTGGGAAGCCCGAGCCAGAGTAAGAAGTACGAAGGCATCGACGAACACGTGGGGATTATGCCCGTCGTCGAGAAGATCGCCGAGATTGGTGCCCGCTGCGTTCTCGACCATCCGCTGGCCCACTTCACGCCGAAAGAGATCCAAGAGATGACGGCCACGGACGGGATCTACGCAGGCATTTTCGGATACCCGACCCTGCCGGACGTGATGAAGGCCCCGGTCGTGGATCCGCGCGCCACCCAGGAGCTCATCGAGCTGATTGGGCCGGAGCAATGCATCATTGCCAGCGATGAGGGGCAGCTCCTGGCTGCCACGGCGGTTGAGACGATGCGGATCCTCGTTCGCCTGATGCTCTGCTACGGCTTGTCGCTGGAGCAAATCCGGCTCATGGTCGTCGCCAACCCGCGTCGGCTGCTCTATCTGGACGCCTAGTCCCAGAGTCCCGGCCCGGCGCCCGCAAATTTTGTCCTTGACAGCACGTGTTAGCCACTCAACCCAGGTTCAAGTATTAACCGGCGGAGGGACACGAAATGGCGAGCAAGGTCGTTCAAGAACTTCGGACCAAGGCGGACGCGGCGTGGGCGAATCTCAACAAGCAGCTACAAGGCATGGAGCCGTACATGGAGCGGTCTGACGCGCCCGGGCAGTGGACCACCCGCGAGGTGCTCTCGCATCTGCTGGGCGTCGAGAGCTGGAACCCGGTCGACTTCCTGAAAAAGTTCTCCGAGCGTGACCTGCCGCCCGGCGAGATCGCGCCCGGCCAGACCAGTATGACTGCCGAGCGCCGCAAGATGACACTCCGGCAGCTCATCGATGCTATCGACGCCCAGCGCCGGAGCGTCTTCGCTTATCTCGAGGGTTTGCCGGAAGCTGATCTCCAGCAGCGCAAGGCCCGCATCCCGTTCTTCAAGCAGTTCATGGAGACCGACGAGATCCCGCTCGAGGTCTACGTGGGCGCCCTATTCAACCTTCACTGGAACGATCACGCGGGGCAGCTCGCCAAGATTCGGAGAGCCGTCGGCTTGCCAGAACCACAATAGGGAGCTGGAAGAGGACCTACCTGAGGCGGCCGAGTTAGCAGCGCCGCCGGGGCCCGCTAGGGCCTGAGGATCGCGGTCAGGCTTCTGAGGTCGGGGCAGTTCTCCAGGGTCTCGAGGATCTCCCCAACACTCCCCACGCGATCGCGCATCAACGCTACCGCCGCGCATTCCTCGAACTTCTGCCTGAGCGCCTCCCGCGAGAACGGGACGCTCGGGTGGCCGCGGACCTCTCGGGGTGGCACCTCGAGCCTCCGGCCATCCGCGAGCTTCACGGTAACTCGGGTCCAGACATGACGCTCCAGATCAGTCGGGACTGTCGGGTCCACCACCATTCTGACCTTACCCATCGCGGCGCGGATCGCGGGATCGGTAGTCTTCTCGTCAGTAAAGGTCGCGATCCCCACCCGGCCGTCCACGAGTGCCGCCGCGGCGCAGAACTCGGCTGAGAACTTTCCCTCCAGCCCTGTCCGAGGGTCATGGTGGATCAGGATGTTGGGGACCATGGACGCCACCCCCACCGTGATCTCCCGGACCTCCTCGGGACGGAGCCGGTGGGCCTCCCGAAGCTCGAGCAGCGCCTCGATGATCGAGTGGGTGCAGGCGCAGGATGGGTAGGGCTTCACGGCCACGCCGCTGGTGAGGATCTTCCAGGGGGCGCCGAGGCGGGCGAGGGCCGGCGCCGGATCGTCGGTCTGGGTCCCCAGCACGCGCAGGTAGCCTTGCGGCCCTTCGAGAGCGACCTCTGAGGCGGTGAATCCCTCGCGGGCCATGAGCGCGGCAAGCAATCCGCTCCTCGCCGCATGGCCGGCGTGGAAGGGCTTGGTCATGGTGCCGAAATTCTCCTTGAGCCCCGAGGCCTGGGAGGCTGCGATCGCGAGAGCGTGGCGCGCCTGGATCGGATCCAGATCGAGGAGCTTGGCCGAGGCCGCTGTGGCTCCGAGAGCGCCCAGCGTGCCTGTGGCGTGAAAGCCGCGCGTGTACTGGGCCGGGTTCACCACCTCGCCCAGCGTTGTCTCCACCTCGAAGCCCAGGAGGAAGGCGTGCAGGAGCGCCCGCCCGTCTGCCAGCGCCAGCTCGCCTGCGGCGAGGGCCGCCGCCAGCACCGGGACGCTCGGATGGCCCATCATGGCGAAGTTGGTGTCGTCGAAGTCCAGGGCATGTCCCGCAGTGCCATTAGCCAAGGCGGCCCAGACCCCGCCGGTACGGAGCGGCGTGCCGAGGACCGACGCCAGGGGCGCGCCCCCCTCGCTCTCGGCGATCTGCTGGACAATCCTGGCCGGCGGGTCCACCGATCCCGCCAGCATCACTCCCACGCTGTCCAGGATGGCGCGCTTGGCCTGCTCGATGGCGCCCGGGGGCAGCTCATCCCAGCGGGACTTGACGATGAACTCGGCGATCTCTCCTGTCGCTCCCATGGGTCAAAGCCTCCGGTCTAAGAAATCCAGGATCGCCCGGTTGAACGCCTCCGGCTGGTCCACGTTGGCGCCGTGGC
>CAYFIG010000274.1:167-3306 GCA_964342905.1 uncultured bacterium | reverse complement strand
TTGAACTCCTCGAAGATCACGTCGTCCATCCGGCTGCCGGTGTCCACGAGGGCCGTGGCGATGATGGTCAGCGAGCCGCCCTCCTCGATGTTCCGCGCCTGGGCGAAGAAGCGCCGGGGCCGCTGGAGCGCGTTGGCGTCCAGGCCCCCCGAGAGCACCTTGCCCGACGAGGGGATGATGGCGTTGTGGGCCCTCGAAAATCGCGTGATGGAGTCGAGGAGAATCACCACGTCCCTTTTGTGCTCCACGAGCCGCTTAGCCTTCTCGATCACCATGTCGGCGACCTGCACGTGGCGCTGGGGCGGCTCATCGAAGGTGGAGGAGATGACTTCTCCCTTCACCGACCGTTGCATGTCGGTCACCTCCTCGGGCCGCTCGTCGATCAACAGCACGATGAGGTACACCTCAGGGTGGTTCTTGGCGATCGCGTTGGCGATATGCTGGAGCATCATCGTCTTGCCAGTCCGTGGCGCGGCGACGATGAGGCCGCGCTGGCCTTTGCCAATCGGCGTCAAGAGATCCATGGCCCGCGTCGTCAGCTCGTCCGGGTCATGCTCGAGCCGAATCCGCTCCATCGGGTAGAGCGGGGTCAGGTTGTCAAAGAAAATCTTCTCCCGGGCCTGCTCCGGGCTCTCGAAGTTGATGGCCTCAACCTTGAGGAGCGCGAAGTATCGCTCCGAGTCCTTGGGGGGGCGCACCTGGCCCGAGATCGTGTCGCCGGTCCTGAGGTCGAAGCGCCGGATCTGGGAGGGAGAGACGTAGATGTCGTCGGGGCCTGGCAGGTAGTTGTAATCCGGGGCTCGGAGGAAGCCAAACCCGTCGGGCAGGACCTCTAGGACCCCCTCGGCAAAGATGAGCCCATCCTTTTCAGCTTGGCCCTGGAGGATTTTAAAGATCAGATCCTGCTTCCGGAGCCCCCCGAACCCTTGAACCCCGAGATTCTTGGCGATCGCGTTGAGGTCGGTGATCGTCTTTTCCTTCAGCTCCGAGAGATTCATCCTATTCCCTCCTGCGGGCCCCATTGCGGGACCTGAGACACGGAATATGGATCGCGACGGCACGTCGCTCCAGGGAAGTTCAACAAGAATTTTTACCGGTGGGTGCTGATCCGCACGAAAGGCCCTAAAACCGTTCCAATTTCATGCTCCCACACGGCCGAGAAGCTTGTCAACTATTTTTCTCACAATCGGATCTCGACGATGGCCCGCCGATTGATCTCCTGGAGCCATTCCTTCAGCCGGGCCTGGTACTTCTGCCGAAAGAGGATCTGTCGGATCTGCTCTTTGGTTTGGGCAAGGGCTTCGCCGGTCAGGCCCTCCTTCCATTCGAGCTTGAAAATATGGTAGCCGAGCTTACTCCGAAACGGGCCGGCGGCGTCCCCCGGACGAAGCCGGAGGATCTGGGCTTCGATCTCAGGGGCCAGCTCGCCTTGCTTCATCGCACCCAGGTCCCCCCCGTCCCGGGCGGAGGGATCCTGGGAGTGCTTCCGCGCCAGCTCGGCGAAGTCCTGGCCAGCCCGGAGCATCCCCCAGACCTCCTCGGCCTTGAGCCGTGCTGCCTCCCAGCCTGAGTCCGTTTCTGGAGGTTGCGGGCGAATAAGGATGTGGCGGGCATGGAAGCTGAGCCCGGTCTCCAGCTTCTCCCGGTTCTCCAGGAAGTACCGCTCGATCTCATCCTCCGTCACCGAGACCCGCAGCGCCACCTTCCGGCGAATGACCTTCTGGATCATGACCTGCTCCCGGAGCCGCTTCCGAACGCCCTCCATGGTCAGCCCCTGGGCGTTCACGACGCGTTCGAACTCCTCCTGGCTCTTGACGCCCGACCGCTTCATCACCTCCGCCAGCTGCTCGGCGATCTCGCTGTCCTCAACCGTGATCTTCTCGCGCCGTGCCTCCTGCAGCTGGAGACGGCTCTCGACCATGGCCCGGAGCAGGCGCTCCTGGAGCGCCCGCTCGCCCTCTCTCGGGACCGGCTCCCGGCTCTCATAGAGGTAGTACGCCACGGCTTCCAAAAGCTCCGACAGGGTGATTGAGTCGTTGTTCACCACAGCCACCACCCGGTCAACCACCTCCGCGGACTCCTGAGCGCGCGGTGGGCGACTGGCGACGGGAGAGATCATCCGAGGGGCTGGGCCCCCGACGCCGGAGGCGTGGGGAGGGGCCTCGCGGGTGCGAACCGCATCGGACACAGAGCCGGCCCGCGGGGGCTTGGACTGAGCGAACCATCCGCACCCGCCCGAGAGCAGCACGGCCGGGAGCAGGACGGCCCAGCAGCGCAGCCAGCCGCTCATTGGAAACACTCCAAGAGATCCTCCAATCCACGGCGGACCGTGGGCCACGGACCCCGAGGGATCTGGGCCTCGAGGACAAACTCCTTCCGCAGGCGGAGCCGACCCCGGCTCTCGGCGATGGCCCGGACCACGCGATCGGGCGCCACGGAAGTGGAGGGCGCGAAGCTCAAAAGCGCGACGCCACCGAGCGCCTCCACCTTTTCGATCCCGAGCTCGCGGGCTTTCACCCGAAGCACCACCACCTCAAGAAGGTGGACGGTGGGAGGCGGGAGCGGTCCGAAGCGATCGATCAGCTCGGCCCGGACCTCGTCGATGCCAGCTGGATCAGCCAGCCCGGCCAGGCGCTTATAGAAGACCAGGCGCTGGTTCACCTCGGGCACGTAGGATTCGGGCAGGTAGGCTTCCACCTCGACGGTCACCACCGGGTCCACGGAGGGCCCGGCACGTTCGCCTTTTAATTCTCTCACGGCGTCCGCCAGGAGCTTCGTATACAAATCGAACCCCACCGCAGCGATATGGCCGTGCTGCTCGCGCCCCAGGAGGTTTCCTGCCCCACGGATCTCCAGGTCCCGAAGCGCCAGCTTGAAACCCGAGCCTAACTCGGTCAGCTCCTGAAGCACGCGGAGGCGCTTCTGGGCGGTTTCGTCGATCCGCCCGGCGGCCGGGATCAGGAGGTAGGCGTAGGCCTGCTGGCGTTCGCGGCCCACCCGGCCTCGGAGCTGATAGAGTTGGGCCAGGCCGAAACGGTCCGCCCGGTTCACGATGATCGTGTTGGAGGCGGGGATGTCGAGCCCCGACTCCACGATGGCCGTGGAAACGAGGAGGTCGACCTCACCCTGGACGAAGCGG
>CAYFIG010000274.1:0-157 GCA_964342905.1 uncultured bacterium | reverse complement strand
ATCACCAGCCTGGCCCGGGGGCAGAGGCGCTGGAGGAAGGCGGCCATGGAGGCGAGGGACTGGATGCGGTTGTGAACGAAGAAAACCTGACCCCCCCGGGCTAGCTCTCGCTCGATCGCGTCCTTGATGAGGGATCGACTGAAGGGGGCGACCACGG
>CAYFIG010000273.1:0-3307 GCA_964342905.1 uncultured bacterium | reverse complement strand
GAGGTACCGGGCCCCATCCAGGTCGAGGGACACATAGTCCCGGGTAAAGCGGCCAAGCGCCCAAAGGGTAGAGTTCCGCGTCTTGAGGAGGACGCGCCTATGGCGGTTGAGAGCAAGTCGCTCAAGCTCACTGCGGCCGATCAGGCGGTCGGCTTTCACCTCTGCCACCAGCGCTGGCCCAGTCAGGACATCCAGCGGGAGCTGGTCGAGCGTTGCGGCTCCATCGAGAAAGTGGGCCGGGGCGTCCAGGTGGGTGCCGGTGTGAGAACCCAGGGAAAGAATTGAGACGTTGGCCGGGTCGCCCCGGGCGATCTCCCGGTAAGGGGTGATCTTCACGCCAGGATCACCCTCGTAGATGACCATGCCCGGCTGAATCGAAAGGCTGATATCGATGAGAGTCACGGCGGCGCCTGAGCTCCCTCCCACCACGGAGCGAAGAGATCGTAGAGCTTGGTCTGGCGGCGAAACGCCTCCCGATAGCGCTCGGTTGCTGCTCCGCGCGGGTGATAGCGCCTCCCAAAGCTCGTGCGGACCTCGGTGAGCCGGATCAGGCCGAGAGCCTCGAGGGCCAGGAGCGCAGCGCCCCGGCTCGACGCCTCCGGCTCTCGGGACGCGATGACCGGGCGGCCGAGGACATCTGCCATGATCTGCATCCAGGCCGGCGAGCTAAGGAGGCCTTTGCCCGAGGCCACGACTTCGCGGGCCTGCGGAAACGCCTGACGGAGAATCGTGTCGATGGCAAGGAAGCGATACGCAACCGCCTCAAGCCCGGCTCGGAGGAGGTGAAGCGGCGCGGTTGAGAGCGTCAGCCCCGCCACCACGCCGCGCGCCTCCGCGATCCAGCCCGGGCTCCGCTCGCCGCTCAAGAAGGGGAGCAGCGTGAGGCCATGCCGATCCGGGTCCATCCGCGCCAGGGCTCGCTCTACTGTCGCCTCCCCACCGGCCCGGAGCGCCCGGCGAAGCCAGGCGTAGAGGTTGCCCGCGTTCGAAAGCGCGCCTCCCATCGCTAGCCGACGACGGTCCACCCGGTAGCACCAGAGCCCTGGCGGGATCTCCAACGGTCCCCCTTCCCAGACGATACGCAGCGCCCCAGAGGTTCCCACCGACAGCGCCTCCCGCTCGGGCGAAAGGCAACCGCTCCCGATGTTGCTGCACGTCCCGTCCCCCGCCGCGGGAAACCACGGCACTTCCTGAAGCGATGGCCAGCGCCGCGCAAAGACCTTTGAGAGGCCTCGGGCCGGAGTGTCGTCGATCGGGGAAAGCTGCTCGGCTTGAACGGGCAAGGCCGCGAGCACCTCTTTGTCCCAGACGCAATTCCCGAGATCGAGCAAGCCGGTCGCTGACGCCACGGACGTGCCCACCGTGGCATGACCGAAGAACCGCCGGTAGAGATATTCGCCGATGGACACCCACCGCGCTGACTGGCGGAAGCGCGCGGGCTGGGTTTTCGAAAGCCAGAGGAGTTTGGCGGGGAGGTAGCTGGGATGAAAGCGGCAGCCGGTGCGGAGATGAACGGCCCGCTCGTCGAGGGCCCGGCGAAGCGTGTCAGCCGCGTGACGGCTGCGGGTATCGGCCCAAGAGAGGAGCGGGGTCACCGGCCTGCCGTCCGTTCCCACTCCCAGGAGGCTGTGCCAGAAGGTCGAGAACGCGACGGCCCGGATTTCACCCCGACGCCGGCGGGCTCGATGGAGGGTCCGGTCAATGACGCTGGCCACAAGCCTCAGGATGTTCTCGGCCTCAATCTCGACCCCGCCGTCAGCGGTGGTCCGCATCTGATACGGGAGGTGGGCCTTCAGCTGGGTGACGCTGCGGCCCAGGCGATCGAACACGAGGGCCCGCACCGAGGAGGTCCCGATATCCACGGCGAGGATGAGAGGAGGCTCGGCACGAGCGGGCGCGATCTCCGCTCTCATGGACCACCAACGATCTCGGTGTCGGCGCTCATGGATCGCTCAGGATTGACGAGTCGCGACCACTATACAAAACCGCGTGCGCATCTGTCGAGAATCACTCCGCTCCCTACTCTGGTTTCACGCCGACAACGCCATAGAAGTTCAGAGTGAACATAAAGGTGCCGGCGCGCGCCTGGGCCTCGATCGCCTGAAGCCACTGCCGCGCCCCCCGCTGCCCGATGACCCCGAGCCTTACGGCGTTCTCAGCCCGACGTTCTAGCATCGACCACGTCCACGCCTCGAGCCGAGTATCCTGGTACACATCGGTGGTGAGCCGAACCTGCTGGAGCCTCAGGCGGCGGAACGTTCCGAAGAGGGTGCGCCCACTCCATGGATCGGCATAGATCTTCCTGGCGACCCCGTCGAGGATCCGGCGGGTCAGCGGTCGGTCTGGGTGGTCCAGGGCCAGCGTGCCAAAGTCCTGGTCCTGCACTCCGACAACGCCGCCGGGGCGCGTGACGCGGATCATTTCGCTGAGGATCGCTTCCGCGTTGGGGACATGAAGGAGCACGGTGATGGCCAGCGTGCCGTCAAACGCCCCGTCGCGGAACCTGAGCCGCGCACCGTCCCCGACCTCGAAGCGGATGCCACCGACCCCGTGCTCGCGCGCCAGCCGCCGGGCCGCCCGCACAAAGATCCGGCTCGGATCCACGCCAACCACACTACCCCGAGGGCCGACGATCCGTGCCAGATCCCGGCAGACCACACCGGTCCCGCTGCCCACCTCAAGCACCCGCCACCCGGGGCTGATCTTGGCGAATTTCAGGAAGCGACGACGAAGCCGGGTCTGGCTCCGGGTCTGCCCCCGCGCCTCGAGGCTTTGGACATACCGGTGCGGGTCAGGCTGGCGGTCGATGCTTCGAAAGGGGTCGATATGAAGCCGCATTCACTCGTTCCGTGAAATCAAGTTCTTCCCTCCCGGCCGAGGAGCCGCGCCAGCCGGACCAGCATCCGATCCGCGTGGCTCCCGGGCCAGTAGATCTTCCCACACCCGGGACACCCCATGAAGTCGGTCTGGGTGGCAAAGACGTACTCGGGCACCAGCCCGTTCAAAGCCCGTTTAGGACGTGGTTCGAGCATCGCGTTACATTCAAGGCACCGGGAGAGCCAGCCCGCATCCGGAGGGGCCAGCGCCAGCCCCTTCACGACCTCAGCGAGTTGGAGGTCCACCTGATCGGCCCGGATCAGGTACCCCCGACTCCCAGCCAGGCGCGCCAGCCGTCCATCCCGGGTAAGGAGGATACGATCTTCAGTATGGGCGAGCTGGAGCAGCCGGCGATCGTCGGCGGGCCCCAGATACAGACTGTCGTAGCCCATGGCTCGGAGCCACCGGGCGAGACGGCCCAGCATGGTGT
>CAYFIG010000272.1:0-3310 GCA_964342905.1 uncultured bacterium | reverse complement strand
CGAGATCCTGCTCAGGGCCTGGACCGGTGCGCGCTTCTCCTACGCGGGGAAGTACCACCGGGTGAAGGACGTCCAGCTCAACGTCGCGCCGGTCCAGAAGCCGCGCCCGCCGGTCTGGATCGCGATCCTCCGCAATGAGGCCGCGGCCTTCGTCGGTCAGAAGGGCTTCCCGATCATGATGATTCCGTACGCCACGACCGAGCACTTCTCTGAGCTGAACGACACGGTGCGGGCCTTCCGGCAGGCTTTCGTCAGCGCGGGAGGCCGGCCCGAGGAGGCCACGGTTCCGTTCGGGCTCCACACCTACTGCGCCGAGAGCCTCGAGGAGGCCCGGGCTCACGCCAAGGACGCGATGGACCGCTACGTTCGCACGCGCCTCTACGCCACGCAGCGGCCGTTCGAGCTGCTGGTGGAGAAAAACCTCGTGGCCTTCGGGAGCCCCGACGAGGTGGCCCGCGTGGCGCGGCGCTATGAGGAGGCGGGGCTCACGCACTTCCTGGCCATCGCCAACTTTGGCGGCCTCGAGCACAAGAAGGTGCTCCATTCGATGGAGCTCTTGG
This sequence comes from uncultured bacterium, assembly GCA_964342905.1. Lineage (GTDB taxonomy): Bacteria > Methylomirabilota > Methylomirabilia > Rokubacteriales > CSP1-6 > CAYFIG01. The sequence continues at coordinate 2,750 of CAYFIG010000272.1, read as the reverse complement.
CCAAGCACGTGTTTCCTGAATTCACGGGCAGATGATCGCGGCTGGCTCGGGCCTTTCGGTCGGGCGGTCCCTCGAGGATGCGGCGCTGGAGGCCGCGCTCCAGGCGTTGTCGAGGAGCGGTCACGATCACGCGGACCTGGCCCTCGTCTTCCTCAGCGGCGACGCCTATCCCAGCGCTTCCAGGATCCTCCACGTCATTCGGCGAGTGACCGGAGCCCGGGCCGTGGTCGGCTGTAGCGGCGTGGGGATCCTGACCGACGAGTGTGAGGTGGAGGGAGAATCCTCCGTCGCTGTCCTGACCATCCGAGGTGAACGCCTGGCCGTGACCCCGTTCCTGCTGGAGGACCAGGAACGGGTCGGCGATGAGGCGGGAGCCGAGCTGGCTGATCGGGTCGGGGCGACCGTGGCTGAGGGGGGATGCCTCCTGATCCTTCCCGACGTGATGGGGCTCAACCCGCCCGCGCTCCTCAGCGGGCTCCACGACGCCCTGGGATTTGTCCCCGTGATGGGCGCGGTGGCGGCCGGAATGCCGCTGTTCGAGTTGTTCAACACCGACTGCGTCCGGGGCGGGCTCGCCGGAGTCGCGCTGTCCGGCGCTGATCCCGTCGTCGGCGTGGCCCAGGGGTGCATGCCGATCGGCGAGCCGTACGTGATCACGCGGGCCGAGGCGAACGTCATCCTTGAGATCGGGAGCCGGCCCGCGGTGGAGATTCTCAGGGAGGCGATTCGGTCCCTGGAAAACGCCGAGGAGCGGATCCGGCACGCGGGGATCTTCGCCGGCCTCGCGATGGATCCCGCCAAGTCACCCCTTGAGCGCGGAGACTTCCTGGTCAGGAACCTGGCCGGGGTGGACCAGTCCAGCGGGGCCATTGCCGTGGCTGAGCCGGTGACGGTCGGGCAGACGATCCAGTTCCAGATCCGGGATGCCGAGTCCTCGAGGGAGGATTTACACTCCACCCTCCAGGGCCTGGCGAAGCGCCTTCAGGGCCGGCGCCCAGCCTTCGGCTGCTACTTCAACTGCGCCGGGCGAGGCCGGGGGCTCTTCGGCCTGCCCGACCACGACGTGACCCTTATTCGCGAGCAGCTGGGCAAGTTCCCTCTGGTGGGCTTCTTTGGCAACGGGGAGTTCGCGCCCATCGGCCGGCGGAACTTCTTCCATACGTACACCGGCGCGTTGGTGGTCTTTCCGGAGGATCGCCTGTGACCGGGACAATCTGCCTTCATCCTGCCTCGCCGGGGAGGGAACCTTTCGGGGGTGGAGCGAGTTAAAAGGTGTGACCATCTTCCAACCGGGAGGAGGTGAAAAACTATGAAGAAGATTCTGATGGCTCTTGCGATAGTCGGCCTCATGGCGGGGCCGGCGCTGGCGGGCCAGTGCCCGTTGCTGATCAAGCAGATCAATGACGCGGTGGGCAATCGCCTCGACGAGGCCGGCGCCAAGGCGAGGACGTTGGCTGCCGAGGCGGAGGCGCTCCACAAGGCCGCCAAGCATGCCGACTCGGTGAAGAAAGCCGAGGAGGCCGCCAAAGTAGTCGGTCTCGAGCTCAAGATGAAGAAGTAACCTTGCCCCTCCCCGGGGGCGCACCGGCCCCCGGGGAGCCTTTCTTCCGTTCGATTCACCCTAACGGCGCCATGGCACCTGATCGCTTCGACCTTGACAGTCTCCTCCAGGGGCTCGCGGAGGCTGCCCCTCCAAGCCACGCCCAGCAGGCGCTCGTCAAGACCCTGATGGAGATCGACTACCTGCCGACACCGGCGGAGAAGGTCGCCCAGATCAAGACGCGCATCGAGGAGCTCCGGGCCCTCGAGGCCCAGCTTCACACGCGGATCGTCAACCACCCTGACCTCAAAGGGGAGCCCCCGCCGCCCGCTCCGCCGCCTTCAGTGGCTCGGGAGTTTCTGGTCCTGATGGCGGTGAAGACCGCGCTCGAGAAGCTCGGCGAAACGCGCGCCGCCCTCACCCGGCGTCTTCCGTGATTGGCATAGGTCTCGGGGCTCGCTCGCCTCGGTCCCGGGAGGTATAGTAGAGGGGCGGGTGCACCCGTTCGGAGGAGGCAACGGCATGCGGACACGCATTGAGACCGACACCATGGGCGCGATCGAGGTGCCGGCGGACCGCTACTGGGGCGCCCAGACCCAGCGGTCGCTCCAGCACTTCCGCATTGGCGGCGACCGCTTCCCCCGCGAGATCATCCGGGCTTTCGGAATCCTCAAGAAGGCGTGCGCGCTGGTGAACCGGGACCTCGGGCTCCTGCCTGAGGACAAGACCCGGGTCATCGTGCAGGCCGCGGACGAGGTGATCGAGGGGAAACTCGATGACCACTTTCCCCTGGTGGTCTGGCAGACCGGCAGCGGCACTCAGACCAACATGAACGCCAACGAGGTCATCGCGAACCGGGCCATTGAGATCTTGGGCGGCCAGCTCGGCTCAAAGAAGCCGGTCCACCCCAACGACGACGTGAACCGATGTCAGTCCTCCAACGATACGTTTCCCACCGCGATGAACATCGCCGCCGTGGAGCAAGTCCGCGCGCGGCTCTTCCCGGCGGTCCGCCGGCTCCGGGACACGCTGGAGCAGAAGGCGCGAGCCTTCGCCGACATCGTGAAGATCGGGCGGACCCACATGCAGGACGCGGTACCGCTGACGCTGGGGCAGGAGATCTCGGGGTGGGTGAGCCAGCTCGATCACGCCCTCCGGCACCTCGAGGCGGCGATGCCGCACCTCCACGAGCTGGCCATCGGCGGGACCG
>CAYFIG010000271.1:0-3391 GCA_964342905.1 uncultured bacterium | reverse complement strand
AGGCCCAGTACAAGGGCTTCGAGATCAAGCTGGTGCTGGAGCGGCTGGTGGAGAAGGGCAAGGTCATGGTGAAACGGGCCTACGCGGACTGGAGCCGCTACGCCGAGTACAAGCGCCCCTTTCACGAAGCCGCTATCGAGCTGATCGACGTCCCCCAGAGCCGCTATAGCGGCAAGAACTCCGCAGACATCCGGATGGTGGTGGATGCCATAGACCTCTGCCACGCCAAGGAGCACATCGACGCCTTCGCCCTGGTCTCCGGGGACTCGGACTTCTCTCCGCTGGTCTCCAAGCTCAGGGAAAACGACCGCTATGTGATCGGGCTCGGCGTCAAGTCCTCCTCCTCCGAGCTGCTCGTGGCAAACTGCGACGAGTTTATCTTCTACGAGGACCTGATCCGGGAGGCTAAGAAAACCCACCTGCTCCGGGGGCTCCCGGAGAAGAAATCCGAGGCCTTCGCCCAGCTCATCGAGGCAATCCAGGCCCTCCAGCGGGAGAACAAGGAGATCCTCTGGGGCTCCATGGTCAAGCAGACCATGATCCGGAAGAACCCCGCGTTCAACGAGTCCTACTACGGCTACTCCACCTTTTCCAAGCTGCTGGAGGACGCCGCCAAGCACAAGGTCGTCTCCCTGGAGCGGGACGCTAAGAGCGGCACCTACATCATCACCGCCCTCGCCGAGGAGGGCCGCGCCGCCTGAGTGGAGGTCCGGTGAGCCTCCGGCCGCTCCTCCTGGGAGCGGCGCTGCTGACGGCCGTCGGCGCTCCCTGCCGCGCCGTCGCCCAAACCCTGAGCGTCCCGCAGGACTTCACCATTTCGGTCTTTGCCGAGGGCCTGGCCCGCGCGCGCTTCCTCGCCGTAGACCCAAAGGGCACCCTTCTCCTCTCGCTCCCCCATGCCGGGCGGATCGTCGCGCTCCCTGACGGCGATCGCGACGGTCGGGCGGATCGGGTGGTCACGGTGGCGGACAACCTCGACCTCCCTCATGGGATGGTCTTCCATGAGGGAAAGCTCTACGTGGGCCTCGCGGATCGGGTGGTGCGGTTTCACTACGATCCCCGACTGCTCAGGGCCACGAACTCCCAGGTGGTTGTCGCCGGTCTTCCGCGCGGCGGAAACCACCCGTACAAGACCGTGACCGTTGGCCCGGACCAGCGTCTTTACGTGTCGGTCGGCTCCTCCTGCAACGTCTGCGAGGAGCGGGACCGCCGACGTGCCGCCATCCTGCGCTATAACCTGGACGGCACCGGCGAGACCCTCGTCGCCACCGGAGTCAGGAACGCGGTGGGGATTGCCTTCAACCCGGCGACGGGCCGGCTCTGGGCCACCATCAACGAGCGCGACTGGCGGGGCGACGACCTCCCGCCGGATTACATCACCGAAATTGCGGGGGGAGGGTTCTACGGCTGGCCGTACTGCTACGTCCTTCAGGGAAGACCCCACCCCGACCCGGATCCCCCCTTCGCGCGGCCCGAGCGCTGTGTCGGCATGGCGATCCCAACCTTGGAGATCCAGGCCCACTCGGCCCCCATCGGCCTGACCTTCTATACCGGCTCTCAGTTTCCCGCGGAGTATCGTGGAGACCTCTTCGTCGTCTACCGGGGCTCCTGGAACCGCTCGGTCCCGACGGGTTACAAGCTCGTTCGGGTTCGAATGAGGGCCGGCCAACCCCAGGGAATCGAGGACTTCGCCCGTGGCTGGCTCGAGGAAGGCCGAGTGCACGGCAGGCCGGTTGACGCCGCCGTGGGCGGAGACGGGAGCCTCTACCTCACAGATCAGGGCAGCGGTCGCGTCTATCGGATCTCCTACGTCGGCTCCCGCTGAGAGGGGGCGCGCGTGAAGCTCCTGGAACGGGGCACTACCAGCGGCTGATCAATCGATCCGCTGACACAGCCCCCGCCCCGCCGATGAGGACGGCCAGGGCCAATCCGATCAGCGCCAGGTTGAACTCGAAGCCGTGCCCTTTCCCCGGCTGGAGCGCGAAGTTGATGAAGAATCCGTGTTGCCAGTGAACCTTGGCAATGGCCACCAGCATGACCACCATAAGGCCCAGGGCCGCAGGCCGGGCGAGCAGGCCCACGAACACTGCGAGGCCGCCGAAGCACTCCGTAAAGCTCGCCAGATAGCCCAGCGGCGGGGGGATCTTGAGCCTCTCATGGAAGTTGTTCACCGTGGCCTTCAGGCCGTGGCCGCCAAACCAGCCGAAGACCTTCTGGGCTCCGTGGGCAAAGAAGATGCCACCGAGGACCACCCGCACGATCAACAGGGACCAGGAGGGGTACGTGCCGAACAGAAGCTCCATGGGGCACCTCCGTTGCGTGATTGCGTTCGCGTCAGCCCTCTTGTATCCTGCCTGTCGGAAGTCTACCACACCCCGAGCGATGGACTCGAAGCCGATGATCTCGCGTTGGAGCTGGACCACGGGGTTCTGGGCGCTGCTCCTCCTGCTGCCGGTGGAAACTGCCGCCCAGAGTCTGGGGGTTCGCGTGGACCCCGTCATGGTCAAAGGGCCCATGGCTGCCGCCGTCACGATCGTTGAGTTTTCCGACTATCAGTGACCCTTTTGCAAAAAGGTCCAGCAGGTGCTGGACCGAGTCCTCAAGGAGCATCCGAGCCAGGTGCGCCTGATCTTCAAGGACTTCCCGCTGGACTTTCACACCCTGGCCCGGCCGGCCCACGAGGCAGCCCGCTGCGCCGGAGAGTCCGGGAAGTACTGGGAATACCACGACCGGCTCTTCGAGGCGCAACCCAAGTTTTCCCGGGACGACCTGATCCGCTACGCCAGTGAGCTGGGTCTCCCGCGGGACCGCTTTAGCCAGTGCCTGGACAGCGGCCGTTTCAACGCGCTCGTCGAGGCCGACGTCCAGGAAGGGCGCCAAGCCGGGATCCGCGGCACGCCGACGTTTTTCATTAACGGCCAGCCCCTGTTGGGCGCGGCCCCGTACGAGGCGTTCAAGGAGCTGATCGAGGAGGCGCTCAAAGAGAGCACGCGGCAGTGAACCGTTCGGATGAGACAGGAGATGCCGATTATGGACAGCCTCTACCGCATCCTCGTTCCCCTCGCCCTCTGGCTCGGCATTGTCGCCTTCGTGCTGGGCCTCATCATGATGCTTGCCGGCAAGCAGTTCCTCTTCGGGCTCACCCCTGGAGGAATCATCAACGGCGCCCAGACCCTCCTGCTGGTTGCCGTGGGAAGCTACTGCGCGCGCCGGACAGGACAGCGCGCCTGAAGCTCCTAGCCGCGTGACGCTCGAAGCGGTCATCGAGGCCTACGCGAGCTACGAGAAACGCGCGCTACACCTCTACCGGAAGCTGGCCGAGCGGTTCAGCGACACCCCCAGGGCCAGCCAGCAGTGGCGCCGGATGTCCGACGCCGAGGCCAGCCACTTC
>CAYFIG010000270.1:2462-3391 GCA_964342905.1 uncultured bacterium | reverse complement strand
GAGTCCGGGACCAATACTTTGGTTCGCTTTTCGCCCCGGGCGAGGTGGTAGGCCCGGACCATGAGGACCCCGGCCAACTCTCCCTGGGCACCAGCCGCAGGCTGGAGGGAGACGGCGTCCATGCCGGCGATCTCGGCCAGGTCGCGGGCGAGCTCCCACATGAGCTGGAGCGCTCCTCGAACAGCCATCGGAGGGGCAAGCGGGTGGAGGCGCGCGAACCCCGGAAGCCTCGCCATGTCTTCGTTGAGCCTGGGGTTGTACTTCATGGTGCAGGAGCCGAGCGGGTAGAAGTGCGTGTCCACCGAGTAGTTCATCTGCGAGAGGCGGGTGTAGTGACGGATCACGTCGAACTCGGACACCTCGGGAAGCTCTGGCGGCTTCGGCCGGAGGTGCCGGGGCGGTAGGAGCGCGGCTGGATCTGTGGTCGGAACGTCCGCCTCCGGGAGCGAGTAGCCCACGCGCCCGGGCGCCGACAACTCGAAGATCAGCTTGTCATATACGGGCATGGAACGTCTCCATCTCCTTCACGGCTTTAGGCTACGGCTCGGCCCAGGGCCTCAGCGTAGGCATCAATTTCGGCGCGGGTCCGCTTCTCGGTCACCGCGACGAGCAGGCAGTCCTTGAGCGACCGATCATACGTTTTGAGGGGAATGCCCGCCAGGATCCGCTCCTTCATGAGCCGCTTGACGACCCGCTCGGAGGAGGTGGGGAGCTGGAGGACAAACTCCTTGAAGAACGGGGCTGAAAACCGAAGCCGTACTCCCGGCACACGCGTGAGTATCTCAGCCGCATAGTGAGCCTTGGCGAGCGCAAGCTCGCCCACCTTTCGGAGTCCCTGCTTGCCTATGAGTGCCATGTAGATGGTAGCCATGAGGGCGCAGAGGGCCACGTTGGTGCAGATATTCGAGGTGGCCTTCTCCCTCCTGATA
>CAYFIG010000270.1:0-2452 GCA_964342905.1 uncultured bacterium | reverse complement strand
CGTCAGGACAAAGCCCCGCTGGCGGTCGAGGTCCAGGGTCGCGCCAGCCAGGCGGCCGGGGATCCTGCGAATCAGCTCGCGCTTCGCCGCGAACAGTCCGAGATACGGACCGCCGTAGGAAAGCGGGACACCGAGCCCCTGGCCTTCGCCCACCACGATGTCGGCCCCAAGCGTCCCCGGCGCCGCCAAGAGCCCCAGGCTGACCGGGTCCACCGAGAGTACGAGGAGCGCACCTGCCGCGTGAGCGATCTCGGCCGCCTGCGCCACCTCTTCAAGGCAGCCGAAGAAGTTGGGGGATTGAATGAGCACGCCCGCGGTCTTCGATGTGACGACCTTCCTGAGAGCCTCAAGGTCGGTGGAGCCATCCGTGACGGGAATCTCGCGGATCCGAAGCCGGGGCCCCTCGCAATAGGTGACGACGACCTGGCGGGAGAGTGGGTTCACGCCTCGGGAGACCACCAGCTCCGTCCGGCCGGTCACCGCGTGGGCCATGAGAGCTGCCTCGGCCAGCGCCGAGGCACCGTCGTAGATCGAGGCATTGGCCACGTCCATCCCGGTCAGCTCGCAGATCAATGTCTGGTACTCGTAGATCGTTCTGAGGGTCCCCTGGCTCGCCTCGGGCTGGTAGGGCGTGTACGCGGTGAAGAACTCGCCCCGTGAGATAAGCGAGTTGATGGGGCTCGGGATGTAGTGGTCGTAGGCGCCGCCCCCGAGGAAGCAGACATAGTCGTCGGCGTGGGCGTTCCGGGCTGCCAGCCCCCGCATGTGGCGGATCAGATCCATTTCAGCCATGGCGGCGAGCACATTCAGCGGCCGGGCGAGACGGGCCTTGGTGGGGATGCGCGTGAGGAGGTCCTCGACGCTCTCCACGCCGATCGCGCGAAGCATCTCCTTCTGCTGCTGGGGAGTGTTCCCGATGTAGCGCATCAGGCGTGGCCGCCTTTTTCCAGGAACTCCTCGTACTGTGCCGCGGTCATCAGCGCCTCCAGCTCCTTCGGGTTGGCGAGCGCGATCACGATCATCCATCCCTTGCCGTAGGGCTCCTGGTTCACCCACTCCGGCTTCTGGCCGAGCTCCGCGTTCACCTCCACCACCTCGCCCGAGAGCGGCGCAAAGAGGTCGGAAACTGCCTTCACCGATTCCACGACGCCGAACGGCTTCATCTGGGCGACCTTGATCCCCCGCTTCGGCAGCTCGACGAAGACCACGTCCCCGAGCTCGGCCTGGGCGTAGTGGGTGATCCCCACGCGGGCCCGGTTCCCTTCCACCCGGGTCCATTCGTGTTCGCGCGTGTACCTCAGGTCAGCCGGATAATTTCCCATGCGTTAACCCTTTTTGACTTTCGGGGGATAGAACGGGGTCGGGACGACGCGAGCGCGCCGGAGGCTCTCTCGTACCTCCACGTCGAGCTCGCTCCCGACCTTGGCGAGCTCGGCAGCCACGTAGCCCACACCGATATACTTATCCACGGCCGGACCATAGGAGCCTGAGGTCACAACTCCCGCCTCCCGCCCGTCCTTGACGATCTTGTAGCCGTGACGCGGTACGGCACGATCCACCATCTCAAAGCCGACGAGCTTCTGCTTCGGCCCATTGGCTTTCACCTGTTCGATCGCGCTCCGCCCGATGAAGTCGCCCTTGGCGAGCTTCACCACCCAGCCGAGGCCAGCCTCCAGGGGGTTGGTGGTCTGATCGATGTCGTTGCCATAGAGGGCGTAGCGCATCTCGAGCCGCAGGGTGTCCCGGGCGCCGAGCCCCACGGCCACGATCCCGTCAGGCTCTCCGGCCTCGAGCAGCGCGAACCAGAGCCGCTCAGCATCGGCCGCCGCCACATAAAGCTCGAAGCCATCCTCCCCCGTGTAGCCGGTGCGGGAGATTCGGGCGGGGCCGCCGGCGACGCGCCCCTCGACGAACCAGTAGTAGCGGAGCCCGTTGAGGTCCCGGTCAGCCAGCCGCTGGACACACCCCTCGGCCTTCGGCCCCTGAACAGCCAGGAGCGCCGTCTCGGCGGAGATGTTCAGCCACCGGGCCGCGCCCCCATGCTCGGTGACCCAGGCCCAGTCCGTGTCGATGTTCGCCGCGTTCACTGTGAGCATGAACCGATTCGTGGCGAGCCGGTAAACGGTCAGGTCATCAACGATGCCGCCGTCAGGGTAGCAGAGGAGCGAATACTGGACCTGGCCGATCTCGAGGGTGGCCACATCGTTGGTGGTGAGGCGCTGAAGCACGGCCAGGGCTTCGGGACCTTCCACCTCGAACTCGCCCATGTGGCTGATGTCAAAGAGCCCCACCGCGCGGCGCACAGCCCGGTGCTCCTCGATGATCCCGGTGTACTGGACCGGCATCTCCCAGCCGCCGAAGGGAACCATCTTGGCCCCGGCCTTCACGTGAACCGGGAAGAGCGGCGTACGCTTGAGCGGGGCATCTGAGGACGTCATCGCGCGCTCCTTTC
>CAYFIG010000269.1:0-3407 GCA_964342905.1 uncultured bacterium | reverse complement strand
GTGACGCCTTTTTTACCACACCCCGCTCAGTCTCCTCAAGGCTTCCCGACGGCTACCAGCCGTCACCGGGCGCTACCGCGACTGCCCGGTCAGGCCGCGGAAGAGGCGGCGGAGGCGCTCCGGCCCGGCCTCGAGAACCTTAGCGGGGGTCCGTACCCGGATCGAAGGCGAGGCAGCACTGCCAGTCACCAAAGCCCTGATCTCGCTCCTGCCGCTCGTCAGGACCAGGTCCAGGTTCATTCGCCCGTCGGCGAGCCCGTACTCCCCCGCCGCTGTCACCTTAAGCCGCGCGCTCGAGTAGAGAAAGTCCTGGGTGGTGAGACGACCGTCGGCAATTCGATAGCTGGCCGTAATGGAGTCGAATTCGAGGGGCGAGGCGAAGAGCGAATGCGGGAGATCCACGTTGAGCGCCGCGGTGAAAACGCCTCCGATCCGAACCACCCCGCTGAGGAGAGCCAGCGCCTCCGGCCCCACTACCCGGCCGGGCCCGATCCTCAGCCGCCCGTGCCCCGTCAAGGTGCGCCAAGGATCATCGGGGCGGGCCGCCAGCTCGCCGGTGAGATCGAGTGGTCCGCTCACGGCGTAGCCCTGGCAGAGGTAATCCGTCAGCACCGGAGCCAGTGGCAGCGCCTTGATAGAGATTTCACTGAATCGGAGAAACGGATGGGGGGCGAAGTCCAGGCTCAGGGCCACCGTGGCGGTTCCGCCGTCAAGGCCGACCGACAGGGGACGGCTTGTTAGGCTGAACGGACTGTAGGTCAGCGCGAAGCGAACCGCCTCCAGGGTGAGGCTTCGGGTTTTGGGCTCGGGGCAGTTAGGCTGCCGCTCGGTGAGCTTCAGCTTGGGAAATTCAAGCTCGCCCCGGGCCGCCAGCTTGGCAACGGTACCGGAAAGCGCCAGCTTTCCCCGGAGCGGTCCGGCAAGCTCAGGGAACGAACCGAGAAGCGCGCGGACGAACGCAGCGATGTCCTCGGCCTGGACCTCGACGTCAGCCTTAAGAGCGGACTCCGTGAGGGGCCGGCCCGCCTCCGGGATCAGGCTCCCATCCACGATCTTGAGCCGCAGATCCCCCGGTATGACTCGGGTCTCGCCGGCGAAGTGGATCGGCGCCCCGAACCCTGTGCCGCTCGCGGTGAAGCGCAGCCCCCCCAGGCTGAAAGTGAACAGGGTGCCCGACCCGGCACCGCCGCGTCGCCGCGACAGAGCCTGGTAGCTGAGACTGCCGTCCACCACCCGAATCCGGGAGATCGGGGGGAGCAAGCCCCTGCCCGGCGGCGCGCCGTCGCCCTTGACAGCCGGAGAGGCGCCGCCCGCGCGAGCGCCGAGGCTCGCAATGTTCCACCGACCGCCGGACTCCTGGATTAATGACAGTCGCGGCCGCTCGAGCGTGAGCTCGGTGACTTCCACCCGGCCCCTCAGGAGCGGCCAGAGCCTGAGCCCCAGGCGACCTTCCCCGACGATTAGGAAAGGGATGGTCCCAAACTTCGGATCCTCGGCCACCCGGAGATCCGTGAGCCTGAGAGCCGGCAGCGGCAGGACAGCGAGCGAGAGGGAGGCGAAGCTGACCGGGCGACCCAGGGCCTGGCTGGCTGAGTGGGCGATGGCGGCCTGTACCCTCGATGTGTTCACCAGGTATGGGACAGCGAGCAGCAGCGCGACAGCCAGGAGGAGGAGAACCCCGATGCCGATCAGCACCCACTTCATGTCATTTGAGCCACGAGCGCAAGAAATGGTACATCGCGAACGCCCCGAGCGCGAACGGCAGGAAGCCCGAATAGCCGAGCACGGGCATCTCGAAGAGCTTGACCTCGCCCCAGTAGGGCAACGTGTAGGTCCACTTGATCAGCGCCCAGTAGTTCCAGAACTCCCAGAGGAAGCCGCAGATTGCCCCGCTCCCAAGAAGCGAGGCCAGGGTGCGGTAGTCGCCGGCCTCGACCTCTCTGAGCCACGAGGGGCTGCCGCGCCAGTAGTTGATCGGCTCCAGCAGAAGCGCGTAGGCAACCCAGACGAGCGGGACGAGCCAGGCCGACACCACGAGGAGCGGCAAGAGCGCTGAGATTGCTCCCAGCACAACTGAAAGCCGGGCAGTCCACTCCGGCAGCCGGAACGGCCGAAGCCCGGTGAGCCCGGCAAAGCCGCGGGCCTTGAGCGCTTCGGCGGTGAGGAAGAGGCCGGGGAAGACGGTGGCAAATGACCAGTCGTACCCGATCCGGCGCAGGAACGGGTTCGGCTCCAGGTTGTGGTAGTGCCACCAGAGCCCCGAGAGATCCTTTCCACCCCGCCAGAAGCGTGGCGCGTTGTAGAGCTCGAAGAGCCACCACGAGGCCACCGAGGCCAGGGCCACGAGCACCAGCTCAACGCGGCGTGTGGTGAGGTAGGACTGGCCCGTCCAGCGGGCGACGAGGCCATCCATGAACAGGATGTACCCGCTCCACACAATGGGAGTGAACCATGCCCCGATCCAGCGATTGCCGGCGAAGAGGAGGACTTCCGCCAGCACGACGATGCCGAGGCCGATCCATCCGTGGCCCGGCATAGCGCACCCTTACACCTTGAGGAGGTCGCGCACCTCGTCCACCACTGCCTGGCGCCATTCCTCCAGGTGCTCGGTGCGGAGCGCCCGCCGCACCTCAAGCATCTTCTTCTCGATGACCTCGGTGACCTTGGGAGGTCGCTCGGTGAAGCGCGCGATCTCGGTCATGTTCTCGTCGAAGAAGGCGAAGACCGGGATCGAGCGGTAGGTCCCCTGGTTCAGGTACTGGTCCATGAGGTCCGGGTTCTGGTCCCGGAGGAACAGTCGCATCTCCACGTTGGGGAGCCCCTCGACCAGCTTGGCCATCACGGGGACGTTATAGAGGGCATCCCCGCACCAGTCCTCGGTCATCACCAGCACGTTGAGCTTCTTGCTGCCCAGTTTCTTGAGCGCCTCGCGATCCTCGGGGCGGATCTTGATCTCCTGGAGGAACTGCACAAACTTCTCCTTGTTGGTCCCCATCTGGTCCAGGTACTGCTGGAAGGCCAGGCCCTGCTTGAAACGTTCCTTGGTCACCATCGTGTATGCTCCTTCGGGCGCTCGGTTATCTCATGGCGCCCAGATCCACAGTGAACCGCTCGACATCCTTGCCGTCGTGGTCCTGGATGCGCAGCGTGATCCGCCCCTTAGGGCTCAGGCCCGCCGTCGGAAACGCGTAGAGGCAGCGGGCAAGATAGCGGCTGTCGTCCAGGCGGAGGGCGGTGCGCTCGTTCTGGACGAAGGAGGGCGCAATGAACTCCCGGCCAGGAGCCGCTAGGACCGGCTGGTACCAGCGGGCAAAGTCCTCCCGCGCTCCGTGGAGCCTCGCCCAAAAGAGGAGCTTGCCCCGCTGCTCCTTGAGGAGGCCCTCGATTTCCCGACGCTTGAGCGCTTC
>CAYFIG010000268.1:384-3427 GCA_964342905.1 uncultured bacterium | reverse complement strand
ATCGCCAGGGAGAAAACGCTCGCGAGGAGCAGAAAGCTGACGCCGGCCGCATACCGGCCCGCGTACCGCTGGAGATAGCTGAAGAGCATGCTTCGGGCCATCAGCTCATTATATCGGGAGGTTCAGGGTGGACCGTTGAGATAAGGCTTGAGGGCCGCGTACACAGCGGAGCACACGGGCGTGGGGATGCCGAGGCGCTCACCGAGCCTCACGGCGTGCCCCTGAAGCGCCTCCAGCTCCAGGCGTTTGCCGTGAGTCAGGTCGTAGTGGAGGGAAGAATAGGCTGTTGGGGCGAGGTTATCGGTGGCCATCATCACGGCGTCGGCCGCGCTCGGCAGGAGCGGGACCCCCGCGGCCTTGGCCAGGGCAGCAAGTTCCTCGACAATCAATCGGTACATCCGCCGGGTCTCAGGCACCGACCGGATAACCCCGATCGGGCAGCGGGTGAGCGCAGTCATTCCGCTTTGAGCCACGATGAAGAGGTACTTCTCCCAGAGCACCCGCTGGATCTGGGGGGAAAGCTCGACTGGAATCCCCGCCCGGGCCAGGGCGTCCCGGATCCGCCAGGCCCGGAGAGTTTCGCTTCCGTCCAGCTCTCCGAAGACGATCCGGCCGCCCAGAGAATGGAAGATAACCCCGGGGGACTCGAGCGTGGCAAAGACGTACGCGACGCCTCCCAGAACATGATCCGGGCCCCCGATGGCGCCGATCTTCTCCTCGTTGTCCACGCCGTTCTGGAGCGAAAGGATCGCGGTCTCCGGCCCGACAGCTCCGCCGAGGGACCGGGCTGCGGCTTCAGTGTCGAAGGACTTGACGCAGAAGAGGATCAAGTCCACCGGTCCGGCTTCGCTGGGATCCTCGGTGGCGGGAGCCGTTACCACCAACTCTTCCTCCATGCGCGACTTGATCCTGAGCCCGTGAGTCCGGATGGCGTTTAAGTGGGCGCCCCGCACGACGAAGGTGACGGCCTCGCCAGCCCGGGCCAGTTTGGCGCCAAAGTACCCTCCCACACCACCGCTCCCCATCACGAGGATCTTCACGGCGTCTCCTTGGTGAGCTCGGACTGAAGGGCGCGCTTCAGCGCCAGGCGGGCCAGCTGATAGGCCTGGACCTGGTAGAGCATGGTGTTCGGCGGCTCCCACTCCCAGTTCACGGGCCGCTTCCGAAGCTCGGCGTCCAGCTTGGCCCAGAGGTCGGTGTTAGCGCTGCGCTCTCGCTTCCCCTTGGCCCCCCCGACCAGATACCGGCTCGCGCTCACCACCCTCACAGGTGTCGCGCGGTCCTTCGCGCCCAGAGCTCTCAGCCCTTCAATGGCGGCGAGAAGCTCCATCCGATTGGCGGTGGTGTTGGAATTCGCGCCCTGCCCCATCCGCTCCACGCCGTCCGAGTCGCACGTCACATACCCCCAGCCGCCGGGGCCATGGGGCTCCTGGCAGACGCCGGAGATAACCAGGAGGATCGAGCGCGGGGGAGAAGGCTTAGCCGGCCTGGGCACGGCTACCACCAACCGCGGGAGCGGAAATAGAAGAGCAGGCCGCCCGCCACTGCCGCCATCAGACCAAGGATGGCGGGATAGCCGTAGGGCCAGCCAAGCTCCGGCATGTGCTGGAAGTTCATCCCGTAAATGCTGGCGATGAAGGTCAGCGGGATAAAGAGCGTGGCCATGATGGTGAGGACTTTCATCACCTCGTTGAGCCGCTGGTTCTGCGCGGAGAGGTAGACCTCCATGAGGGCCGCAGCGGTCTCGCGGTAGGTCTCGACCAGCTCCAGGCTCTCCACCGCATGGTCGTGGCAGTCCCGCAGGAAGATGCGGGTTTCCGGAGCAATGAGCTGGGACTCCTCGCGCTGGAAGGCCAGGATCACCTCGCGCGTGGGCCAAATCGTGCGGCGAAGGGCAAGCAGGTCCCGACGGAGGGCATGGATCCGATGGGTGATCTGGGGGCCGGGCTCACCGATGACCTCATCCTCCAAGGCATCAATGCGCTCTCCGATCGCCTCCAGCACGGGGAAGATTCCGTCCACGACCGCATCGAGGAGCGAGTAAACCAGGTAATCAGCCCCCGCGGTGCGGACGCGGCCGCGGTTTCGACGAATCCGCTCCCGGACCGGCCCGAAGACATCGCCGCCCGGCCGCTCCTGGACCGTAAGGACAAAGCCAGGACCGAAGAAGAGGCTGACCTGCTCCTCCTCGATCTCTGGAGTCAGCCGGATCATGCGGAGGATGATAAAGAAGTGGCCTCCATACGCCTCCACTTTCGGGCGCTGCGGCACCGTCAAGACGTCCTCCAGCGCCAGGGTGTGCAGGCTGAACCGTTCTCCCAACTTGGCCAACAGTTCGGGCTGGCCGAGGCCCTCCACGTTGATCCAGGCGACGCCGGGACGGTTGGCAAGCTCCAGGCACTCCTCCACCGTCTTGGGCTCGAACTCCTGAAACTCCTCCGGCGTATAGGTAATGAGGCTGAGCCGAGCTGGTTGCCCCTGCTGTGCCTCTGGAGCCGCGAGGGTTCCCGGCGGCACGCCGACTTTGAGCGTGCGGCGGCGCCTGAGCCCGCGGGCTTTTCGGAGTCGGACCTGCTGTCGCTTCCATGTGAACTTCACGCGTCACTCCTTTGGCCATGCTGCAGGAGGCAACCGCACCATGTCAAGCGTCCTGGGTTTCGCGGTGTGGTATCCTGAAGGCGCATGCGGCCTGGAGCTTTATCTGACTTCCGCGATGTGGCGATCGAGGCGGCGACCCGAGCCGGCAAGCTCCTCCAGGCTGAATCGGGGAAGCGCCGGCAGGTAGCGTTCAAGGGAAGCCCCACGAACCTCGTTACGGAAATGGACAGCCGCGCCGAGGCCCTCATCATCGAAGCGCTCCAGGCCGCCTTCCCGACCCACGCGATTCTTTCCGAGGAGCGCGGCAGCGTGGGCGCGGCGTCTCCCTACCGCTGGATCATCGATCCGCTGGACGGGACCACCAACTACGCTCACGGGTTCCCCGTGTACGCGGTTTCAATCGCTCTGGAGGTGGAAGGCAAGGTGGTGCTCGGCGTGGCCTATG
>CAYFIG010000268.1:0-374 GCA_964342905.1 uncultured bacterium | reverse complement strand
GATCCCACGCTGGACGAGTGCTTCGTCACCGAGCGCGGACAGGGCGCCTTTCTCAACGGCGACCAGCTTCATGTCTCGGCGACCGCGACGCTGAACGAAAGCCTCCTGGCTACCGGCTCTCCCTACAATATCCGGGAAACGAAGGACAACAACCTGGCCGAGTACGCCGCGTTCAGCCTCCGCTGCCAGGGGGTGCGGCGCACGGGCTCGGCGGTGCTCTACCTGTGCTACGTGGCGGCGGGGAGGCTGGACGGCTACTGGGAGCTACGGGTCGGCCCGTGGGACGCGGCGGCAGGGCTCCTGATGGTGGAGGAGGCCGGCGGCCGAGTCACGGACCTGGCGGGCCGAAAGCTCGACCTGAACGAACCCAAAAT
>CAYFIG010000267.1:0-3437 GCA_964342905.1 uncultured bacterium | reverse complement strand
GACCTTCAACGGCAGGCTCGATTTCCGGCTCACCCCCGAGGTGAGTCTCTTTCTCTCGGGAAACTACTTTACGGAGGACCGTGGCAACGGGACCCCCCTCCAGAAGAACTCCACGGAGTCGGGCTACGTGGTGGGGGGCGGGCACCTCCGGACCCCTGACGGCAGCGATTGGTCCCTGATCATCTTCTCTCACCTCCAGAGCTTCGAGAGCACTTTCACGACCCAGGCCCTTAACCGAAACTCCGAGACCCTCGCCTTGGACCAGGAGGTGCCCTCCACCGCCCTCGGAGGATCCCTCCAATGGGCCCGCCGGGTGGGGTCTCATCACCTAACGGTGGGGACGGATCTCAGGTGGATCGAGGGAGAGACGGACGAGGACGTATTTGTCGCCGGCGCCTTTGCCCGGCGGCGAGTCGCGGGAGGTGAGCAGTTTCTGACTGGGCTCTATGGCCAGGACATCGTCTCACTCTCCTCCAGGTGGGAGCTGGTGGTGGGGGCGCGGGTCGATTACTGGCGGAGCTTCAACGGCTTTCGCACCGATCGTCCGCCTCCTGCTGGAATCCCTGCGGCCCAGAGTTTTCGTGACCGCGACAAGGTGGCGGTCAGTCCCAGGGTTGCTTTGCTCTTTCACCCGAGCATGGCCACGACGCTCAGGGGCTCGGTCTATCAGGGGTTCCGGGCCCCGACCATTAACGAGCTGTTCCGCCTCTTTCGGGTCCGGAATGACGTGACCGCAGCGAACGACAAGCTCGACCCCGAGCGGCTCACCGGCGGGGAAGTGGGGCTTGAGCACGCCTTCGGGAGGGGCGTCTGGGCCCGCCTCACGGGCTTCTGGAACGAGGTAGAAGACTCCATCGCCAACGTCACCCTGCCTCCGGGCCAGCGCCTCCCGGATTGCCCTGCCGGAACGACCTGCCGCCAGCGTCAAAATCTTGACCGGACCCGCATCCGCGGCGTGGAGCCCGAGGTCAGCTATCGCCCCACGGCGAATTGGGAGCTTCTGGCCAGCTATCTCTTCGTCGACGCCGAAGTGCTGGAGGCATCGAACCGGCCGAGCCTGGAGGGAAAGCGAATCGCCCAGGTCCCACGCCATCAGTTGACCCTTGGGGTCCGGTACGCCGATCCCGCGCTGATAAACGTGTCCGTCCAGGGGCGGCACGTCTCTGACCAGTTCGAGGATGACGAAAACACCCTCAAGCTCGGGGAGTTTTTCGTGCTCGATGTGATGCTCTCCCGTAGGATCACGAAATGGGGTGAGGTGTTCCTGGCAGTCGAGAACCTTTTCGATCGCACCTATGCGGTTGGGAGGACCACCGAGGGGGTGGAAACTATTGGCACGCCGCGTTTGGTGCACGGTGGCTTGAGGATGCGGTTCTGAGGCTGGGTGCACCATTCGAGCTACGGAAATGGGGGCTTTGCCGGATTGAGTCCGAGCGCCAGTCTTGCATCTTGTGCCGAGCGAGTGCCATAGTTTTCTGGAAGGAAGCAAGAGGTAGGGACGGGTCGTTGTGGGTGGAGAACGCCGTGCATTCGGACCTGGCCGTGGGGGGAGGACGCAAGATAGCCGATCTCGCCGACGGGAAGATCCAAGGAGCGCTTGCCCAAGCCGGAGACGGGAGATCGCTCTTCGAAGCTCCTCCCGGCGACCGGCGCGCGTGTCAGATTCTCGCCGCGCTGGGTTTTGCTAACCCCCGGACCGCGCTGGCGAACCTCCAAGGCCTCACTCCGACTCCGCGCGAGGCTGACCTCCTCGCGCCGGTTTTCCCGCGACTCCTCCGCGCTCTGGCTGCCTCACCCGACCCTGACATGGCCCTCAACAACCTGGAGCGGCTGTCTGCCTCCCTGGACCGAACCGTCCTCTACGTCAGTCTCCGCGATCATCCTGGCGCAATTCCGCTTCTGGCTGCGCTGGGTGGCGGGAGCCAGTTCCTGGCCGACACGCTGCGGCGCTACCCCGCGGTCTTATCGTGGCTCCTCGAGGCCCAGAACATGCGCCAGTGCCTCCGCGAGGGGCTGGCGGAAGAGCTCGCCCGAAACCTTGCACCCTTTTCCGCTCGAAAGACCCGGTGGAACGTCCTCCGTCGCTTCAAGTATCGCCATCTGCTCCGAATCGGCGCTCGCGACCTGCTCGGCGATGCTGACCTGACCGCGACGACGGAAGAGCTCTCCCGGCTGGCCGAGGTGTGCCTGGAGGCGGCCCTGCGCATGGGCGAGGCGGAGTTGCGCGCTCGGCACGGTTCGCCGCTCACCCCAAGCGGAGCGGAGGCCGGGTTGGCCATCATCGGGATGGGGAAGCTGGGAGGCGAAGAGCTGAACTACTCCTCCGACATTGACGTGCTCTTCGTGTACGCGGAGGACGGAGAGACGACGGGCGGGCTCCCCAACGTCGAATACTTCACCCGCCTCGCCCTGACGGTCGTGGAGGCACTCGACTCGGTCACCGAGGAGGGGCACGCGTTCCGGGTGGACCTCCGGCTCCGTCCGGAAGGTCGGATGGGCCCCCTGGTCCGATCGCTGGAGAGCTATCGAACTTACCTGATCGAGCGGGCCGAGACGTGGGAGCGCCAGGCGCTCATCAAAGCGCGTCCATGCGCGGGCGATCCGGAGGTGGGGCAGCGCTTTCTGGATCTGATCCGGCCGTTCGTCTACCGCCCGGGGGTTGATCCGGAGATCGTGGGCCAGGTCCGAGCCATGAAGTGGGAGATCGATCGCTCGCTCCGGGCCAAGGGACGGGAGCGCAGGGACGTCAAGCTCGGCCTCGGCGGGATCCGGGAGATCGAGTTCCTGGTCCAGGCGCTCCAGCTTCTCTATGGCGGTGACGATCCGTGGCTCAGGGAGCGCAACACGCTCCGAGCCATCTTCCGGCTCACCGAACGGGGCTATCTCTCTCCCGCGCTGGGGCGCCGGCTCACCACCGGCTACACCTTTCTCCGCATCGTCGAGCACCGGCTCCAGATCGTTCACGAGTTCCAGACCCACACGCTCCCGTCGGATCCCGGAGAGCTCGCCCGGCTGGCCCGGCGCATGGGGATCGCTCTGCCGTCGGCGCGAGCCGCCAGGATGTTTGGAACCCGGTACCGGGCGACCACGCGGGAGATTCACCGCGCGTTCACGCGCTTCTTTGAGGCCCCGCCGACGGAAGTGAAGCGGCCTCGCATCCCGTCGGCCGCCGCCCTTCGCGCCACAGGCTTCGTCGATCCTGAGCGGGCCCGCCAGAACCTCCACCTCGTCCTCGAGGGGCGTCCCCTGATCCCGTACCCGGCGTCTGCGCGGACCGCCCTTTGCCGGATCTTCCCCGCGCTGCTCGATGCGCTCTGGAAGAGCCCGGACCCCGACGAGGCCCTGAACCAGTTCGAGCGCTTCGTGACCGCGGTCGGTCCGCGTGCCGCCTATCTGGAGCTTCTCGCTGAGCGGCCGGACCTGCTCGCAAATCTGGT
>CAYFIG010000266.1:0-3462 GCA_964342905.1 uncultured bacterium | reverse complement strand
GACCACGCACCTGGCCCAGCTCATGGAGAACCGCGGGCGCGTAATCGCCATGGATCAGCACGCGGCCCGGCTCAAACTAGTGACCAAGGCTGCGGCTCGGCTGGGGGTCCGCATCGTGGACGCACATGGAGGGCGCGCCGAAGCGCTGGCCCCGAAGTTCAAGGAGCGCTGCGATCGGGTCCTGGTGGATGCCCCGTGCTCGAACCTCGGCGTCATCCGCCGGCACCCCGACATAAAGTGGCTGTGCCGCGAGGCGGACGTGAAATCGCTTGCCGCGATCCAGCGCCAGATCCTGGAGGCCGCGGCGACCATGGTCAAGCCCGGCGGAATTCTGGTCTATGCCACCTGCTCGCTCGAGCCCGAGGAAAATGAGGAGGTGGTGTTACCCTTTCTCGCGGCCCATCCGGAGTGGCAGCTCGACCCGCTAACCGACTTCCCGATTGAGCCTGAGCCGGCGGGGATGCTCCGGTGCCTTCCCCACCGCCACGGCACCGACGGCTTCACCGCCTTCCGCCTACGGAAAGCCTGAGCGACTATGTAGGCTCACCTCCGCGAATCTGCTATTGTGGCTCTGATGATTAAAATCGCGCCGTCCATCCTGTCGGCGGACTTTGCGGTGCTCGCAGAGGAGATCGCCCGCGTGGAGGCGGCGGGGGCTGACCTGCTCCACGTGGACGTCATGGACGGCCACTTTGTCCCGAACCTCACCATCGGGCCCCCGGTCGTGGAGGCCATCCGCAAGCGCACCCGGCTCCCCCTGGATGTCCACCTCATGATCGAGGCCCCCGAGCGCTATCTCGCGACCTTCGCGGCGGCTGGAGCCGATCTCCTCACGGTCCACGTAGAGGCCTGTCCCCACCTCCAGCGCACCCTGGCGCAGATCAAGGAGCTGGGCGCCAGGGCAGGGGTCGCCCTGAACCCCTCGACATCTCTTGCCGCGCTCGAGTATGTCCTCGATGACCTCGACCTCGTTCTGGTCATGTCGGTGAATCCGGGGTTTGGCGGCCAGGCCTTTATCCCGGCCACCTACCCGAAGGTGCGAGCGCTCAAGACCCTGCTGGGGAGCCGGCCGGCCGAGATTTCTGTGGATGGCGGCGTGAAGGTGGAGCATGCGGGGCCCCTCGCGGCCCATGGCGCGTCGGTGCTCGTTGCGGGCTCGGCAATCTTTGGGGCGTCTGACCCCGGCGAGGCGCTCCGACGCCTCCGCAGTGCTGCGGAAGTGCCGAAGACAGCTTGACCTTTTCCGTTCCCTCCCGTAAACTTTAAGCTTTTAAGGAAGGTACACAGGTTTTCCCGGCAGGAATACACTGGGTGAGGGTATGTTCGAGAGTCTCAGCGCGCGGCTTCAGGTCATCTTCGACAGGCTTCGAGGTTACGGCCGGCTGACGGAGGAGAATATTGCCGACGCCCTCCGGGAGGTGCGGGTGGCGCTCCTCGAGGCCGACGTCAACTTCAAGGTTGTCAAGTCGTTCATCGAGCAGATCCGCGCCAAGGCCGTCGGGCAAGAGGTTCTTAAATCCATCGCGCCCGGCCAGCAGGTGGTCAAGATCATCCACGACGAGCTGGTCGCGCTCCTCGGGGGAAGCGGCCACCACCTGGCCATGGCGCCGCAGCCGCCAACACTGCTCATGCTGGTTGGATTGCAGGGATCCGGGAAGACCACGACCGCGGCGAAGCTGGCGCGCCACTTCCAGCGCCAGGGGCTCCATCCGATGTTGGCGGCTCTCGATGTCTACCGGCCCGCAGCCATGGACCAGCTCCGTACGCTGGGGAGGCAACTCGGAATCCCGGTCGCCGGGGCCGAGGGGCAGACCCCGTTGGTCATCGCTCACGCGGCGCGCCAAGAGGCGGCCGACCGCGGGCTCTCCCCGCTGATCCTGGACACGGCTGGCCGGCTTCACATTGACGAGGCGATGCTCGAGGAGCTTCGCCAGCTCAAGCGTGAGCTTCACCCCCACCACGTGCTGCTGGTGGTGGACGCCATGACCGGCCAGGACGCGGTCACCATGGCGGAGCGGTTTCACGCCGGTACGGGGATCGACGCGCTGATCATGACCAAGCTGGATGGCGACGCGCGGGGCGGCGCGGCGCTTTCCATCCGGGCCGTGACCAACCGCCCGATTGCCTTCGTGGGGGTTGGCGAGAAGCTTGACGCCCTGGAACCCTTCCACCCGGACCGGATGGCCTCGCGGATCCTGGGGATGGGGGATGTGGTGTCCCTGGTGGAGAGGGCTCAGGCCAGCATGGACACGGTGAAGGCCGAAGAACTGGCGAAGAAGATCAGGGCAGAGAGCTTCTCCCTGGCGGACTTTGCCGAGCAAATCCGCCAGCTCCGCTCCATGGGCCCGCTGGGGGAGCTTCTCGAGATGGTGCCCTTCTTCAAGGGAGCCCAGGGGATCCCTCAAGAGCTGCGGGGGCAGGAAAAGGAACTCAAGAAGTACGAAGCCATCATCGGCTCCATGACGCCCGAGGAGCGAGCGGCGCCCAAGATTGTCAACGGGAGTTGCCGGGCCCGCATTGCGCGGGGAAGTGGCACCACGGTCCAGGACGTGAATCGGTTGCTCAAACAATACGCCCAGTTCAAGAAGCTCATGAAGGGGCTCAGAGAGATCGAGGGGCGCGCCGGCAAGCTCAGGGGTGCGCTTCCGTTTCTGCCACGCTGAGCGAGAGAGGAGGGGCAGGGTGGCGGTTCGAATTCGGCTGAGACGAACGGGAAAGACGAAGAAACCCGCCTACCGTGTGGTGGTGGCGGACTCGCGAGCTCCGCGGGACGGCCGGTTCATCGAGATCATCGGGCACTATCACCCCCTGGCCGATCCGCCCAGGATCGAAATCAAGAAGGAGAAGGCCGCCGAGTGGCTTCGGAAGGGTGCCCAGCCCTCCAACACAGTTCGGCACCTCTTGGCCCGAGTGGGAGTCACGAAGAACTGAGCCGAGTGCGCGCCCTGAGGAGTGGGGGGAGCCGGCATGAAAGAGCTGGTCGAGTTCATCGCCAAAGCTCTCGTCGATGAGCCGGATCAGGTCCGGGTGACGGAGATCGAGGGAGAGAAAATCACGGTGATCGAGCTTCGGGTCGCTCCGGGGGATCTGGGGAAGGTCATTGGCAAGCAGGGGCGGACGGCGCGCTCCATCCGAACCCTGTTGAACGCCACGGCCACCAAGTTGAGGAAACGGGCTGTCCTCGAGATCCTGGAGTGACCATTGAAGATCGACATCGTCACGCTCTTTCCCGGCATGGTTTCGGGGCCCCTCGGGGAATCGATCATTGCCAAGGCGCAGGCGAAGGGACTCGTTGAGATCCGGGTGGTGAACCTGCGTGACTACGCCCCCGGTCGGCACCGGGTGACCGACGACTACGCCTTCGGCGGAGGGGGCGGCATGGTGCTAAAGCCCGAGCCGCTCTTCGCGTGCGTCGAGGCGCTGCGCGAATCAGGGTCGCGGGTGATCTTGCTTGATCCCCAG
>CAYFIG010000265.1:0-3464 GCA_964342905.1 uncultured bacterium | reverse complement strand
CTCCATGCCCTTGAGGTTCGGGCTTCAGTTAGACTTCTCCACAAAACCCGAACGACCTGGGCGCCAACTAAAGCGCCGAGCGCTACCATCAGGATGAGCCACATCCACTGACTGTGGGCCGCGAACATGGCGCTAGTTACCGGGGCGGCCACTGCACCTCCGATAATGCCCCCCACAAGCCTCTGTCTCATGGGGGAACGGCCCAGTCCAGGGATGATGAAGGCTGAAAATATGCCCAAAAAAATGCCAGCGAAAAGGGCGAGAGTCATGACGGTGAAGGCGCTAAATATGACACTCCCCCAAAGGTCAGCCCCGCCCTGGGCTGAACCTTTTCTTTCTGAGGCTGGGATGGCTTCACCTCGGGTGGCTCTCATGATCGCATCGCTCCCCGCCTCGATGCCCCCAGCGTCATCGTTGTTGCGGAAGCGTGGGACGATGATTTCGCGGATGATTCGGCTTGCAAGCGCATCGGGAAGGACCCCTTCAAGGCCATACCCGACTTCGATGCGGAGCTTTCGGTCATTCTTGGCGACAATCAAGATCGCACCGTTATCGAAGCCCTTCTTCCCGATCTTCCAGCGCTCGGCCACCTTGATGCTGAAGCCCTCAAGGTCCTCTCCCTCGAGGCTGGAGATCGTCAGGACCGCGATCTGATGGTCCGTCTCTTGCTCAAATCGTTTTAATCGTTCCTCCAGGGCGCGGGCACGTTCGGCAGGCATCAAGCGGGCCAAGTCGTTCACTCTGCCGTGCAGCGGCGGCACCTCACGCGCGCTGAGAAAAGAAGCTGCAAGTAGGCTAATGATAAGAATGAAAACAGAAAGGGTTAAAGGAGACTGAAGGTCAGGGGAACCTAAACGAAAAGGGTTCCGCAGGTCCTGACGCGGGTTCACCTTAAGCCTAGAATTTGACCGGAGGGGGCTCTGCCAGCTTTTCGTCCGCGCTGAAAGTTGCCCGCACCTCGAGCCCCAGGAGGTAGCGGGCCGTTAGATTGGTGGGGAAGAACCGTACCCCTTTGTTGTACTCGGCTACTTTTTCAATGTAGCGCTTCCGCGCCACCGCAACGCGGTTTTCTGTCCCTTCTAATTGTGCCTGCAGATCACGGAAATTCTGAGTGGCCTTAAGCTGGGGATAGCGCTCGACGACCACCAGGAGGCGGGCCAATGCGCTGGAAAGCTCTCTCTGGGCCTCCTCAAAGCGTCTGAAGACCTCGGGATTGCTCAGGCTTTTAGCATCTAAGTTGACCGCGGTGGCCTTGCTGCGGGCCTCAATCACCTTCGTGAGTGTTTCCTGCTCGAACCTGGTAGCGCCCTTGACCACCTCGACCAGGTTCGGCACCAGCTGAGCGCGACGGAGGTACTGGTTCTGCACCTCGCTCCAGGCGGCCTTGACGTCTTCGTCCAGGGCCTGGAGTTCGTTATAACCGCAGCCTGCCAGCAGCAACACGGCAGCGAGCCCAGCCGTAGCGAGCAGATTATGTCTCATTTGAGCGTACGAAGCATAAAAGGCGTTATCAGGCAGTCAGGATACGGGGCGGATGAAGAGCCTGTCAAGGAGAACGCGGACGATGGGCTTGGGGGCCGGGCGGACGCCTGCGAAGGAATGGGCCCGGTGGCGGCGCCCCGAGCGGGGATGCGGCATCCCCGTGCCCGAGGCGGCAAGCCGCTGGGACCATGTTCCAGCCCAATCAGCGCGTGACCGTGGACCTGTCGGGCCTGGTCATCAAGGGCGTCTCCTTCAGCGAGAACGTGCAGAAGGCACTCGGCACCATTGTCCAGCAGCTCCCCACTGACCCGCCCACTTATCTAGTGGAGCTGCTGTTCAGCTTCAAGGGTGTGAAGCGGGTGGAACTGCCCGAAGAGCGCATCAAGCCGGCCTAGTCCAGCCCACCCGAGCGTGGCGCCGCGCAGCAGAGAGTGTCTTGACCAGGTTGAACCGTGCTAGGGTCAGGCGCAGCCAGACCGCGGGGTGCCGGGGGCCCGGCGCGGCACCAGGGTGCAGGCGAACGTCGCGGGCTGCTTCCGGTACTCCTCCAGCGTCGCCCGGAGCCGGGCCAGGGTGCGGTCACGCTTGGCAAGGCCGATTCCGTAGATCGCCAGGTCGTTCACCAACCGCAGGTAGAACGTCTGCGGGGCGTCTCCGCCGTCGCGCATCATGCACGGGGATGGCTTCTCGGCCAGGCGCAGGAGATGCGCGAATGCGTTCACGTACTCGGCGACAACAGGGTCGTCACGGAGGTCGCGTGGTACCTCGGGAAAACGGGCGAGGAATTCTTCGACCCTCATCGGCTGGCGCGCGATCCGCGCCTGGTCTTCGAGATCCCCTGAGAGACGAATCTGCATTGCCACGGCGCTATACTATCCGATCGTAGCGGTGGCCGTCAAGGCGACGGTCTCCGGCCTGAACGCCACAGGGGGAGGGCATGAAGAAGCGGACAGGTGCCGCCTACACTTGAATTTCCAGCGTACCGATGCGGTTCCTGCTGCTCACCGGCCGGCCGCTGCGCGAGCCGATCGCCCGCTACGGTCCCTTCGTGATGAACACCAGCGAGGAAATTATACAAGCGATCCGGGATTACCAGAGAGGGACGTTCCTCGGGAAAGGGCGCCACCACGCGGAGATAGCGCAGGACTTTCCAGTCCTCGTCGCTGTTGTCCACAATAAATAATTCGCTGCCAGTCTTGCTAACGCGATGCGGCATGTCTAATTCCTCAAAAAGTCACTTACCTGGCTACTGCCGTGTGTGGGGAGCCTCCGACATGGGATCTCCATCCGTCGTTGAGCCCCCGGCGACCTGGGGGAATTATACTCTTCCTCACAGACTGTCGGATGTTCCTCCTCGCCCGGCCGTAAAGCATCGGCTGGGCTGCGTCAAACGCCCCCAGACCGACACTCGAGCCGCCAGCGATAAGTGACGCAAACAATGGGCTTTGCGACTGCCCAAGCCTTTGCCTCGAAGCTCGGCGTCGCACCTGGCTCAAACGGCTCGGAGAAAGGGATTTGCGACGGGGTCAGCGCGGCCTGAGCGTAAGAAGCATAAAAGGCGTTATCAGGCAGTCAGGATACGGGGCGGATGAAGAGCCTGTCAAGGAGAACGCGGACGATGGGCTTGGGGGCCGGGCGGACGCCTGCGAAGGAATGGGCCCGGTGGCGGCGCCCCGAGCGGGGATGCGGCATCCCCGTGCCCGAGGCGGCAAGCCGCTGGGTCCCGGCCGCGCGGTGAGGCGGGCATGTCGGAGAAGAGGTCAGCGGCGCGGGCAGGAGGGGGCCGGCGTGGGCAGGGAGCTTCGGTCGGGAGTCCGAGGGGCCCGAGTAAGGAGATCTCGAGCCTGGAGCTGGGGGGGATGGTGATGGAGCACCTCCAGGAGCTGGACCAGATGGCCTACGTGCGCTTCGCCTCGGTCTACCGGGCGGGAGAGATGAGTCGGCCCTGCCGGAATGGGGCCGACAGGGCCGGACGTCAATCG
>CAYFIG010000264.1:2937-3481 GCA_964342905.1 uncultured bacterium | reverse complement strand
AGGCTCCTCGTCGAAGCGCGCGTCGCTCGGCTCCGCCACAAGCAGCCTCTCGCGATTCCGGATATCGAGCGGGACCCCCGGATGATCAGCCATCACCGAGCAGCATACCGCCGGGAGGGATTCCGCTCCTACCTCGCCGTGCCAATGCGGATCGGGGAGCGGGCCATCGGCGCCCTCTTCGTCCTCACCAAGCACCCGCGCCACTTTTCGGCGATGGAGATCGAGGTCCTCTCCGGCTTTGCCGACCTGGCGGTGCTGGGCGTCGAAAACCTGCGCCTGTACGAGGGAGCCCAGCAGGGGGCGAAGGAGCTGCAGGATGCCTACGAGCAGCTCCAGGGGGCGCAGGAACACCTCATCCAGACCGAACGGCTCAGGGCCTTCGGGGAACTCGCCAGAGGGGTGGCCCACGACTTCAACAACCTGCTGGCCGTGATCCTCGGGCGGACCCAACTGCTTTTGCGCCACGAAGGGCTCGAGCCCGACCTCGCGCGACAGTTCCGGGTCATCGAGCGGGCGGTCTTGGATGGGGCCCAGACGGTCAAGC
>CAYFIG010000264.1:1115-2927 GCA_964342905.1 uncultured bacterium | reverse complement strand
CCATGTCCGGCCTCCACGCCCTCATGTCCCGGTGGATGTGGCCCAGGTCCTTCTGGAGGCGCGGGAGTTCACACGCCCCCGCTGGGAGCAGGAAGCCCAGGCCGCCGGGATCGCGTACGAGATTCGCGTCGAGGCAGAGCGCGTGCCTCCGATCGCCGGAGATCCCTCGGAACTCCGGGGGGTCTTCACGAACCTCCTGCTGAACGCCCTGGAGGCCATGCCTCAGGGGGGTCAGGTCCGCCTCACCGCCGCCAAAGAGGGAGAACGAGTCCGGGTCACAGTCGCGGACACCGGGAGCGGGATGTCGGAGGAGGTCCAGAGGAGGGCGTTCGAGCCCTTTTTCACCACGAAGGGTCCCCGGGGGAGCGGGCTTGGCCTCAGCGTCGTCTGGGGGGTTGTCCAGCGACACAGTGGGGAGATCACGATCGACACGGCGGAGGGGAAGGGGACCACCCTTACGCTTCGCTTTCCGATACACGCGGGGCCTGTCGAATCCGAAGCCCCGGCGTTCCACTCCTCGCCTCCTCGGCGATTGAAAATCCTCATCATCGACGATGAGCCTGCCGTCCGGGCAGTTCTCAAAGACTTCTTGGAAGCGGAGGGCCATACGGTGGCGGAGGCCGCCGACGGACCAGCGGGCCTCGCCCAGTGTGAGGCGGAGCGGTTCGACGTCGTGCTCACAGACCTCTCCATGCCAGGAATGTCGGGCTGGGAGGTGGCGGCCGCTCTGAAGAGCCGGGCCCAGCTCCCCGTTGGGCTCATCACGGGCTGGACCGATCAGGTCGATCCAGCCCAGGTCGCCGCACACCGCGTTGACTTTGTCCTCGCCAAGCCCTTTCGGCTTGAGGAGGTCGTCCGCTGTGTCGCCGCGGCCCTTTCGTACGACGGAGAGTCCGATGAATCCAAGCGCGATCTGGCGGGGGAGGTGAAGATGGAGGATCCCCGGATTCTCGTGGTTGACGACGAGCCCGAAGTCCTCAGCGTGACGGTGGACGTCCTCAAGCAGAACGGCTACACCCCTCGGTCCACCGGCGATAGCCTTGAAGCCGCAAGGCTTTTGGAGACGACGGCCTTCGACGTCATCGTGAGCGATATCGTGATGCCCGGCCTCACTGGGTTCCAGCTCCTCTCCCTGATCAAGACGCGCAGTCCGTCCCCCGAGGTGATCCTGATCACGGGATTCTCAACGCGGGAGCGGGCCCTGGAGGCGCTGGAGCACGGAGCCTTTGCCTACCTCGAGAAGCCCTTCGACTCGGCTGAACTGTTGGAGCGGGTGAAGCAGGCGCTCTGGAAGCGACGCCTCACCCTCGGTCGGGAGCGCTGAGAAAACGACCGGCACGACGGCCGTCCCACAAGGACTCCGTCTGAGTTTCTACCGCGAGGACACGACGGTGTTTGGGAACCCCAGCTCACGGTAGTGGCCGCTGAGCTTGTCGGCCTGAGCGCTGTCGAGTCTCGCTGCAGTTCGGATGATGTAGAGCGGCGCCTTTCCCTCGGCCCGGACAATCCTCACGCCGTAGCCCTTCCCCCTGATCTCCTGGGCGCGCTGAACCACCTCTCGAAGAACGTACGGACCGTCGCTGAACACAAATCCTCCTTCGGCTTCCCGGGGGGGAGAGGAGGCGACAGGCTTCGCGCGGAGTTCGGTCATGACCTCCGAGGCTTTGACCGCGCTGGGGAAGGGACCGATGATCAGCGTGTAGAGCCCGTCGTCCATGTAGGTGGTGGCCCGGAGGGTCGGGAGACCCGCCTCTTTCACCCGCCGCTCATGCTCATCGGCTTCCGCGATGGTGACGAAGGGCGGGAACTCCA
>CAYFIG010000264.1:0-1105 GCA_964342905.1 uncultured bacterium | reverse complement strand
GCCGGAACCGGGGCAGCCCGTTCTTTCAAGGTTTCTTTCTCGGCTCTCGCCGTCTGGGGAGCCGGCGGTTTCACCGTGGCTGGCGGCGTGACCTGGACGGCCGGCTTCTCCGGCTTAGGGGGCGCCACCTCGATCAACACGGGCGGCTCTTTGAGGACCTGGGGAGCCAGGACCGCGGCTTTTTTGGGGAATAGCCGGGGATACCAGACGTACGTGGCAACCACGACCATGACCACCATCGCCGCGAGAAAGATCAGCCGCTTCTTATCGCCCATCTCGAAGGTCACTGTCCTGAGAAGCGTCGGTGGTTGTCAAGTTGAGCACGGGAGAAATCCCTGATTCCCGATCACTTTGCCCGAGGGGAGACACGACCGGCCCGCATGGCCGCCCGCGCCATTCCGGCCGCCCCACATCAAGACCAAAACGTTCAAGGATCTCACCGCCGGTGACCTGATCGAGGTCACTGACAAGGATCTGAACCTCCTCGCATCCATCCCCAAGCTCGAGGCGGGCGACAACGAGATAATCGTCCAGTAGGGAAGGCTCGCTCAGCGACCTCTAAGGGCGGCCAGGCGCTCGGCCACCTGGGCCCGCAGGGGAGAGTCCTGGCGGGCAGTCAGCTCGAGAAAGCGCTGGTAGTGTCGAATCGCCCCGGCCCGGTCTCCCTCGGCTTCCAGGAGGCTCCCCAAATTCAGGTGCGCCTCCGGAACGCGCTCGGACCGATTCAGGACCGTGGCGAGCAGCGCCTTTGCCTCTGCCCGTTGACCGAGCTGGACGTAGGCAATGGCAAGGTTCAGCGCGCTCTCGACCTTCGAGGGCTCGCGCTCCCAGGCCTTGCGGAAAAACACGAGGGCCGTTCGAAACTCCCCCTTGAGATGGAAGACGAGTCCCAGATTGTTGAGGAGGCGGGCGCTCTCCGGGTGAAGGCGAAGCGCGGCCTCGAACTCCCGCCGGGCCTCTTCGAGCCGGCCTACCCGGAGCGCGAGAAGGCCCAGGCGGTTTCTGGCCTCTCCGAGGGTCGAATCCCGGGCCAGGGCGTCCCGGTAGCGCTCCGCGGCCTTCCCGAGCGCGGTGGCACACGCGGCGATTACTACGCCGTGGTCAA
>CAYFIG010000263.1:0-3491 GCA_964342905.1 uncultured bacterium | reverse complement strand
AACCCCCGCTACGTGGTCCAGAGCCACGCGTCCTACCGCTAGACGATCTCCCAGCACCGCAGCTATTACAGCACACCCGAAAGATCAAGTAAAGGATAACGACGGAAAACGGCTTGAAACGGGCGGAGCACGCTCAGCGGACGGCCGTTTTGAGGGTCTTGCTGGATTTGAACCGCGGGACGCGCGTCGCCGGAATCTTGATGATCTTCCCTGTCCTGGGGTTTCGTCCGTTGCGGGCTGCTCGCTTGGCGACGGAGAAAGTTCCAAATCCCCCGAGGGTGACGCGCCGCCCTCGCTTGAGGGCCTCGCGGATCGCGTCGAGAAACGCGTTGATGGCCCGCTCGGCCGACGCCTTCGTCCCTCCCGAGGCTTTGGCCATCGCGACGACTAGATCTGCTTTCGTCATGCCGTGCCCTCCTTCGCTGCGCGCCACCCGCGCATACAGTACCTCTCCCATATACCTAAACGCGCCGAGGGTGTCAATAGGGCAAAGAGTCTGAGTGATCGATGGAGCTTGCTATAATGGGGCCGCTCGTGCCGCTCAACGAAGAAAGGAGTCGTACATGCTGCGCGCAGCTCCCGTGGATGCCTCCACGATCATCCTGACCATTCTGGCTCTGCTCTTCACGCTGGTGGCCTACCTGAAGGACCCGGGACTGCCCGCCATCGGGGCGCGAACCGGGCTTTCGCTTCTGTGGTTCATCCTCCCTCGGCTGATCCCCGCCCTCATCCTCACCGGGATGCTCCAAGTCCTCATCCCTCAGGAGCTGGTCAGCCGTTACTTCGGCCGCGAGACCGGCCTGCGCGGGATCGTGATCGCCGCAGGCGCGGGCGTGCTAACGCCGGGTGGCCCAATGGTGAGCGTGCCGCTGATGGTGGCCTTGGCCAACTCCGGCGCGGGGCTGGCCGCCCTGGTGGCCTACATGACCGCCTGGTCGCTCTTCGGGGTCCAGCGCATCGTCGCCTGGGAGGCCCCGCTCATGGGCTGGCACTTCGTGGCGGTGCGGGTCGTGCCGAGCCTGGCCTTCCCTGTGCTGGCCGGTTGGCTCGTGAAGGTCTTCTACGAGTAAGGATGCCGTTTACTGACCTCCGCGAGTTCATCGCTCACCTGGAGCGGCACGGGCAGCTCCGGCGGATCTCCGTCCCCGTTTCGCGCGACCTCGAGATCGCCGAGATCACCGACCGCGTCTCCAAGGGGCCCACCGAACAGAACGTGGCCCTTCTCTTCGAGCGCGTGGAAGGATTCGAGATCCCGGTTCTCATCAACGCGTTCGGCTCAGCCCATCGGATGGCGTTGGCCCTCGGCGTCGAGGACCTGACCGAGCTGTCCGCGCGCGTGGCCAAGCTCCTCGACCTCAGGATCCCGGGAACGTTTTTCGAGAAGCTCAAAAAGCTCGGCGATCTCTTCAGCCTTTCAAAGGCCGGACCCCGGCATGTCAGCTCCGGCCCCTGCCAGGAGGTCGTGGAGACGCGGACGCCTTCGCTCAAGACACTCCCGATCATCCAGTGCTGGCCCAAGGACGCGGGGGCCTACATCACCCTTCCCCTGGTCTTCACGAAGGATCCGATCACGGGAGCGCGCAACGTGGGGATGTACCGGCTCCAGGTCTTCGACGACCAGACCTTGGGCATGCACTGGCAGACCCACAAGGGCTCGGCCGAGCACCACCGGGAGGCCGAGCGCGGCCGCCGGCCGATGGAGGTCGCGATCGCTCTGGGCGGGGATCCTGCCACGATCTACACGGGCTCGGCGCCGCTCCCGCCGGGGATTGACGAGATCGTCTTCGCGGGCTGGCTCCGCAACGCCGGCGTGGAGATGGTCAAGTGCAAGACGATTGACATAGAGGTCCCGGCCCACGCCGAGATCGTTCTGGAGGGATACGTAGACCCCTCTGAGCGCCGCATCGAGGGCCCCTTCGGAGACCACACGGGTTACTACTCCTTGGCCCGGGACTACCCGGTCTTTCATCTCACGGCGATGACCCACAGAAGGAACCCGATCTACCCGACGATCATCGTGGGGCGACCCCCCCAGGAGGACTACTGGCTCGGCAAGGCCACGGAACGGATCTTCCTCCCCATCATCCGGCTCCTCCTCCCCGAGGTGGTGGACATCAACATGCCCGCCGAGGGCATCTTCCATAACCTGGTGATTGTCTCGATCAAGAAGCGCTACCCCGGCCAGGCCCGGAAGGTGATGTACGCGCTCTGGGGGCTTGGTCTCATGATGCTGGCCAAGACCATCATCGTGGTAAGCGAGCACGTGAACGTTCACGACCTCTCCGAGGTGGCCTGGCGAGCCACGGGGAACATCGATCCGAAGCGCGACCTGGTGATCCTCGAGGGGCCCATGGATGACCTGGACCACGCGGCGCTCCGCCACCGCTACGGCGGCAAGCTCGGCATCGACGCGACAGAGAAGGGACCGCTGGACGGCGTGGAGCAAGAGTGGCCGGAGGAGATCGCGATGACCGAGGAGATCAAGGCGCTCGTGACCCGCCGGTGGCGCGAATATTTCTCCCCCCCGCGGAACACGTAATCGCGACTGGCCGTGGCCGTGCAGAAACTCCGCTACTTCGTTGAGGCCATCAAGTTTGAGCACACGATCTTTGCCCTCCCGTTCGCCTACATCGCCGTGGTGCTGGCCGCGGGCGGATGGCCGGGGTGGCGCATCGCGGTCTGGGTGACGCTGGCGATGGTGGGGGCCCGCACGCTCGCCATGAGCGTGAACCGCCTCGCCGACCGATTCATCGACGCCAAGAACCCGCGAACAGCCAACCGCCACCTCCCGCGAGGACTCCTGAAACCCTGGGAGATGACCGCCTGGGCTGCCGCCTCGGCTCTCCTCCTCCTGGTCTCAGCCTGGCAGCTCAATCCGCTCTGCCTCAAGCTGGCGCCCCTCGCCGTCCTCTTTCTGGTGGGCTACCACTACACCAAGCGCTTCACCTGGACCTCCCACTGGATCCTCGGTTTTATAGACGGGATGGCCGCGGCGGGAGGGTGGATCGCTGTGCGGGAGGCCTTCGAGCTGCCCGCGTTCCTCGTCTGGTTCGCGGTCACCGTCTGGATCGCGGGCTTCGACCTCATCTATGCCTGCCAGGACGTCGAGTTCGACCGGGCCGAGGGGCTCCACTCCGTGCCCGCCAGGTTCGGAATTCCAGCCGCGCTGGCGCTGGCGCGAGGCTGCCACGCTCTCACTGCTCTGGCCCTGGCAGCGGTCGGTGCCGTCATGGGGCTCGGCTGGGCGTATTGGGTCGGCTGGCTCGTCGTGGCCGGGCTCCTCGTGTACGAGCACCGGCTGGTCTCCCCCACCGATCTCTCGCGCCTGAACGTCGCCTTCTTCAATGTCAACGGCTACATTGCAGTGATTGTCTTCGCCGCGACCGTGGCCGGGCTGTGGCGCTAGGGGACAAGGCGGGCTACGTGCGGGAGATGTTCACCCGCATCGCGGGTCGCTACGACCTGATGAATGGCCTCATGACGTTCGGCCG
>CAYFIG010000262.1:0-3504 GCA_964342905.1 uncultured bacterium | reverse complement strand
ATCGTCCCTACACCCTGATCACCGAGCTGACATACCGCTGCCCCCTCCGCTGCCCGTACTGCTACAACCCGGTCGAGTACACGCGTCACGCCAACGAACTCGCCACCGAAGAATGGCTCCGAGTCTTCGAGGAGGCCGAGGCTCTTGGCGTAGTCCAGCTCCATCTGACGGGCGGGGAGCCGCTTGCGCGCAAGGATCTGGAGGCGCTCGTCCGTGGTGCCCGAAGAGTCGGTCTCTACACGAACCTGATCACCAGCGGGATTCCCCTTACGCGCGAGCGGCTTCGTGCCCTTCGTGACGCCGGGCTGGACAACGTTCAACTCAGCGTGCAGGACGTAGAAGCGGAGAGCTCGGATCGGATCGCCGGATACCGGGCGTTCCGGGCCAAGATAGAAGTGGCCCAGTGGGTCAAGGCCGAGGGGCTTCCGCTGACCCTCAACGTGGTCCTCCACCGGGAGAACTTGGACCGGGTAGAAGAGGTCGTGACCCTGGCTGAAAGGCTCAGCGTGGACCGCCTGGAGCTGGCAAACACGCAATACCACGGCTGGGCCCTCAAGAATCGGGACCAGCTGCTCCCCACTAAGCCTCAGCTCGAGAGGGCGCGCGAGGTTGCCGCGGAGGCCAGGACCCGGTTGGCCGGGCGGATGGAGATCGCCTACGTGACGCCGGACTATTACTCGGAGTGGCCCAAGGCGTGCATGGATGGGTGGGGGCGGCGATTCATCAACATCATCCCGGAGGGGCTGGTCCTTCCGTGCCATGCGGCCCACACGATCACCGGCCTCCGGTTCGAGAACGTCCGTGACCTTTCGCTGGAGGAGATCTGGCACCACTCCCCGAGCTTCAATCTCTTTCGCGGGGAGGCCTGGATGCCGGAGCCGTGCCGGAGCTGTCCGCGCCAGAGCATTGACTTTGGAGGGTGCCGGTGTCAGGCCTTTCAGCTGACCGGGAACGCTGCAGCGACCGATCCTGCCTGTTCGCTTTCTCCCGACCACCACTTGATTGAGGCGGCCCGGGCCCGGGCCGCCGAACCGGGTGACCGACCGGCCTTCGTCTACCGGGGCCCGATCACTCACACCCAACCCACGGGGTCGTGAGGCAGCCCAGCTTCGCGTCTTGGGGTTTCCGCATGGACTCCGCCTTTTTCATTCTGCTGGGGCTGGTGGTGGTCGCTGCGGGTATCGCGTTGTTCAAAGACCCTGCCCTTCCGCTTCGCGGTTTGTTTGCCAGCGGGAAGCTTCTCCGGAGCGTGGGGGTTGAGCTTTGCTTCGGCTTCCTTCTGGCGGGGCTCCTCGAAGTGCTGGTTCCCCAGCCAACTCTCGCGCGGGTGCTCGGTGCCGGGAGCGGCGGTCGAGGAATCCTCGCGGGGTGGGCCGCTGGTTTTTTGCTACCCGGGGGGCCATACGTGATCTTCCCCATTGTGGCTAACCTGTTCCGAAACGGGGCTGCACCAGCGCCGTTGATCACGCTTCTCAGCGCCAAGTTGCTGGTGAGCCCCATCCGAACCCTGACGTACGAGGTCCCCCTGTTGGGGTGGCCCCTGACCCTGGCTCGCCTCTTGCCGGCTTTGTTCCTCCCACCGCTGCTGGGTCTGGTCGGCCACTGGCTGTTCGGGGTCCTGAAGCAGGACTGAGGGTCGCCACTTTCCGCCTTGACATTGCTTGGGGCCTTCCCTAAGATGGCTTCGCTTCAGGAAGGGGGGTGAGCACGATGGCGTGGGAGACGCCGGCCTTCTTCGAGATCAAGATGGATGCGGAGATCAACGCCTACCAGGACGACTTCGGCGGCATCTGAGACTCCGAGGCGCCGGGGAACGCGTTACTCCATCCTCCTTGCGTGCCTCCCTGGTGAGCATGGCTGAACAGTTTTTTTACCCAGGTGTATCCCTCACCGGAGCGTCATCGGCCAAATAGGAGAAAGCAACGATGGTCAAGCGATGGCAACCCCTCTCCGTTGGATTCTTGGTTTTCCTCTCGTTGTTCTTCGTCGTGCCAGCAGCGATATCAGACGTCCAGTGGACCCCGGTCACCGACGAGCGGCTCCTCAATGCCGAGAAGGATCCCAACAACTGGCTTCAGTACTATCGGACGCAGAACGGGTGGAGCTATAGCCCGCTCAAGCAGATCAACGCGCAGAACGTCAAGCGGCTACAGGTGAAGTGGATGATGTCGCTCGGAGAGCTGGGGGAGCAGCAGGGCTTCCCGATGGTCAACAACGGGGTCATGATCGTCACGGCCGCGAACATTCCCCACAACACGGTCTATGCGCTGGAGGCAGCGACAGGGAAGTTCTTGTGGAAGTGGACGCGAAAGACGCCTGAGGATCTGACTGCCTTCGCTCGGATCCACCCGCAGAGCCGTGCCGTGGCCCTCTATGAGAACACGGTCATCGTCCCGACCCTGGACGCCAAGCTGATCGCCCTCGATGCCAAGACGGGCAAGCAGGTCTGGGAGACGACCACCGCGGATTACAAGGATGGCTACTTCCTGAACAGCCCGCCGCTCGTCGCCAAGGGCCTGCTCATCATGGGGCCGGCCGGCCCGGGCGAGATGGGAATCCGCGGCTGGGCTGCGGCCTTCGACGCGAAGACGGGCAAGGAGGTGTGGCGCATCTACACCGTGCCCGAACCGGGACAGCCGGGGTCGGCCACCTGGGAGGGCGACTCGTGGCAGCGGGGCGGCGGACCGATCTGGCTGCCGCCGACGTACGACGCCGAGTCGGATACCGTCTTCTTGGCCACCGGCAACCCGTCGCCCTTCATCGACGCGGTTCGCAAGGGCGACAACCTCTACACCAGCTCCGTCCTCGCCGTCGACCGCGCGACGGGGAAGATGAAATGGTACTACCAGTACGTGCCGAACGACGCCTGGGACTTCGACACGATGAACGAGCACACGGTGCTCACGCTCAAGCGCGACGGCAAGGACATCCCCGCCGTCGTTTCTTTCCAGAAGCCTGGGTTCGTGACGGCCCTTGACCGTCGCGACGGCAAGCTGCTGTACGCCAAAAAATTCACGAAAAACGTGGACTGGGCCGAGGGGATCGACATGCGGACGGGCCGGCCGATCGAGCGGTCCGGCGTGCGCCCCGTGATGGGTGGCGACAAGATCGAGATGTGCCCGGCGCTGCTCGGGTCGCGCAACTGGGTGCCGTCTTCGTATAACCCACAGACGGGTCTGATCTACGTGCCCACGCTCGAGGTGTGCATGAAGTACGGGTACGTAAAGGAGATCAAGTGGACTCGCGGGCTCGCGTACGTGGGTGTGGCCTGGGAGGCAGTGATGAAGGGGGAGAACGCCGGGGCGGTCCGTGCCTACAACCCGAACACGGGCGACATGGTCTGGGAGCACTTGCTCAAAATGCCTCCCATCCACTCAGGGCTGCTTTCCATAGGCGGGGGCCTCGTCTTCTTCCAGACCATGGAGGGACAGTTCCGGGCCCTGGACGCCAAGACCGGCAAGGTGATCTTCGAGCATCAAAATGGCCAGCTGGCTTCGACGGGGA
>CAYFIG010000261.1:0-3505 GCA_964342905.1 uncultured bacterium | reverse complement strand
GTGAGCCTGAGCGGGGAGGTCAGGAGGTAGAGCGCGTCGTCGCCGGTGGTCCGGAGCGCGGCTTCCCAGGCAGGAGGAAACCGATCCGAGAGGTCTACCGACTCTGTGAGAACCTCCTGGGCCGGGTTCTGTCGATCCGCCGCGGCGACCGAGGAAACAGGGGCGAGCAAAGCAAGACAGAACGCCAGAACAGGAGAGCGGAGCAGTGGGGGAACCTCCACCTCGTAGGGCGACCCCGAGCCGCGCCCTACGGTCCTCCGCGGCCGGTCGCCCGGGAGCCAGCGTGGAGGCTTCCCTTCTTCTCAGTCTTGGCGTGGCGGCCGACGTACTCCAGCAAGAGTCGGACCTGGTCGTGAAAGGCCTGGGTCGTGACCCCGATCGGGTCCTTGAAGAAGCAGGCCAGGTGGGGCATGGGTCCCACCTCGCCCTTGCGGTGGGCGAACTCGGTCAGCCGCACCAGGTCGAGGACCAGCGGGGCCGCCAGGATCGAGTCGCATCCCTGCCAGATGAACTGGACGTTCATCTTCGTCCCGAGGAAGCCGCAGAAATGGATGAAGTCCCACGCGGTCTTCCAGTTGCCGAGCGACGGGACATACTCGATGGAGACGCCGGTGTGCGGGGTATAGCCGAGGATGGAGGCGAGAACGCCGGATTTGCTCCGCACCTTGGAGCGCTTGTGGCGCGGGTCATTCAGCACCTGCCCGTCGCCCCCGCCCAGGATGTTAAACCCCTCCCAGGACAACACCTCCAGATTCCGGGAGCGAAACGCCGGCGCCAGCACCGTCTTGATCAGCGTTTCGCCGGTCTTGCCGTCGCTGCCGTAAAAGGGCACATGGTGCTTCTGCGCCAGCTCGTGAAGCGCGGGCGGCGCCACGCCGAGTGACGGCGTGAAGTTCACGTATGGGAGGCCCCGCTCGAGCGCCGCGTAAGCGTAGAGGATGCTCGGCGTAATGCGGCGCCGGCGGTTCTGCTGGATGAGTCGGCGGAAGCTCTCGAGCCGCCGGTGCTCCGGCCCCAGCGTGATCGGTGCCTCGGTCGAGGCTAAATTCACGACGACGACGGTCTCCAGCGCCTCGGCGGCACGAAAGCGGTCGAGATCGCCACCGAGCCGGTCGACCGCGGCAGCCAGCGGCTCCTTCCGAGGCAGGAACGTGCGAGCCGCCAGGGAGCGCGTCGCAGGCCCGCCTCCGT
The DNA here is from genome assembly GCA_964342905.1 of uncultured bacterium. GTDB lineage: Bacteria > Methylomirabilota > Methylomirabilia > Rokubacteriales > CSP1-6 > CAYFIG01. The sequence continues at coordinate 2,314 of CAYFIG010000261.1, read as the reverse complement.
CAAGGAATCCGGGGCGGATTCGGCCTTCGACGACCTTCAGATCCGCCGCGACCGCCTCCACTAGCTCGGCGGGCAGCGCGCGATCCTCCCGCGCAAGCGCCCGCGCCCGCTCCAGGAGCCCGGTCGTCGTCACGTCCCACCCGCCGAAAACGAGCTGACCGGGGCCGACCAGGCGGAGCGCCGCAAGCTCGGGCAGCTCGGTCACGAGCCCCCAGCCGCCCGTGAGCCCTCGTGCCAGGGCGCGCGCCCCCACCACCACCGTGGCGGCCAGACTGCCCCGCGCTCCGACGAGCCACACCCCGATCCGCGGGGCCTGATGACTTCTATGGGTTTGATTCAACCGTGCGGCCAATGCTCAACGCTCTCCGCGAGACTGAGGAAAACCCGACGGGTTCATCAGCCAAGGACCTCATCAACGGCCAAAACCAGCTCCGGGAACGCGAGAGGAGCCAGAGACCCGCCCCGTCCCACTCGCCGAACCTCCCCGTAGCCCTGAGAGGAGGGCTGACGATAGATCTCGATCTCCTCTTCACTCACGACCACCAGCCAAACTTCCGCGATCCCGGCACGGGCGTAGAGCGGGAGCTTCACGTCGCGATCGTACTCTGGCGATGTCTCGGCTACCTCGACGAGCAGGAGGACTTCCTCCGGCCCCGGGTGGGCCCGGGCATAAAAGTCAGCGCGAGGCCTGAGCAATGTCACATCGGGCTGGGGCTCCGAATGCTCGCCCAGACGGATGGGGTTTTGAACGCGGACGATCGATCTTCGGCCCAGACGGCCGACAAACAGGTGAGTCAGACGGTCGACGCACGCGGCGTGTCGGCTTCCGATGGGCGCCATCTCGATGATCTCCCCCTCGATCAGCTCCGCCCGGTCGTCCTCAGTCAGGATTCCGGCCTGGACCATCCTGTGGTACTCCTCGACCGTGAACAGGCGCTTAAGGAGCCGAACTGCCGTCATCGCCCTCCTCAGATTTCAGGCCCGGATCAGCCCTGGCGTAAAACCTCCCAGCCGGTAGAAGGCGCCCGGTTGAACCCCTACCGGAACACTTCGTCCAGGGGGATCGTCAGCCCCGGCAGGACCTCCTCCCCTTCGAGGGGCTCCTGCTCTCGAAGCAGGCGCGCCGAACCATCGCCGCGGTAGACAGTCACCGTCTTGGCCTGGGGAGCGACGCCCCAAACCAGGCGGGCGCCCGCCTCGATGTAATCCCGGACCTTTTGCTGGATCTCGACGGGGTTATCCGAAGGGGAAAGCACCTCAACAGCCAGATCAGGGGCGCCGTGGAGAAACCCCTGGGGAAGACGACCCTCCGGGAGCCTTTCGCTCGAGACAAAGGCTACGTCAGGGGCCCGGACGCGCTCGGGATCATGGGGGAGATTGAGCACGAAGCCTACATCACCCACGAGCACCTTGCCACCACCTTGTCGCTCCACGTGCTCTGCCAGCTTGTGATAAATCCTCCCCGTGATTTCCCCGTGAATACCTCCGACCGGAGCCATCTCTATGACCTCGCCGTTGACCAGCTCGCGCCGGATGTCTCCTTCCCCGAGTCGCCAGAGGTCTTGGGCCGTGACACGGGCTTTGGTGGCCATCACGAGCGCCTCCCTTCCCTCGCAGGCCCCAAGCATAGCACAGCTGGCACCCTCCGGTGACCGACCCCTACCGGTTCGAGTAGAGCCAGCGCGAGCCGTACTGTCCGATCTCGCGCGTGCTGCTGGCTGGAAGCGTCGCCAAAACGCTCAGCTCCCGGGGTCGTTGGCTGACCAAGAACACGCGCGTGGGGCCCTTCCAGATCCGGGCCAGCTCTCTCGTGTCGAGAAACCACCCCCGGGCCTCCGGCAGCCGCGAGGCAAACTCCAGATCCCCCCAGGCCCCGTTCACCACGACGATCCGCCGGCCGGTGTAGAACGGGAGCGCGGCGCTGTATTCGAGCGAGCCCTCGTGGACGATGAGGTCCGCGGGACCGGCCCGGGCCGTGATCGCCTGGGAGATGGCCTTGGCCGAGTGGTGCGGCTCGACCACGTGGAGGAGCTGGACGATCAGCCCCGCGATGACCCCGGCCATTGCGAGGAGCGCCACGAACGCGGCCCGGCGCCACCCGCGCCACCAGCAGAAGGTCGCGAGCCCCCACCCTGCTAGGAGCGTCAGGCCCAACCCCTGCAAGAGCACGCCAAACGGGCGGGGCGAGGCGAACGGGAACGGCAGGCCCTGGTCGCTCAGGATCCGGTAATACACATTCAGCTCCGCCAATCCGTTCAACGCCTGACCCGGCGTCAGCCCCGCTCCGGCCCAGAGCGCCCACACTCCCACTGCC
>CAYFIG010000260.1:0-3506 GCA_964342905.1 uncultured bacterium | reverse complement strand
TTGTCAGCGGGTTCTCCAGGCATCACCTGGCGGACGAGCGCTCCCCGCGGGTTGCCGAGCCCGAGTCTGGGCATGTCTTCGTCGGAAACCTCGGCGATCCCCACTCCGAGCCACCCCCATTCCACCTTGCCCTTGGCCACGAGTTGAGGCAGCAGTGCCTTGACGACGTTAACCGGGATGGCGAAGCCAATGGAGCCGGTGCGGGCGGCCATGCTGTTCACCCCCACCACCTCCCCGGCCATGTTCACCAGCGGCCCGCCCGAGTTACCCGGGTTCACCGCCGCGTCGGTCTGAAGGAAGTCAAAGCCTGGCGACGCCACCTGAAGCGGGGCGCCCTTTCGGCTCAGGATGCCGAACGAGACGGTCTGCTCGAGACCGAAAGGATGGCCGAGAGCCAGGACCAGCTCGCCCACGCGAACCCGGTTGGAGTCCGCCAGCGGAAGCACTGGGAGCCCCTGAACCCCTTCGATCTGGAGCAGGGCCAGGTCCACCCGGCTGTCCTTCCCCACCAGCTTGCCATCAAAGCGACGCCCATCGGCCAACCGCACCTGGATGCGCTTGGCGTCGGCGATAACGTGAGCATTGGTCACGATGAGCCCGTCCGCTTTGATGATGAAGCCCGAGCCGGAAGCGCGACGTCCCTCGTCAGGGGGCTGCTGGGGAGGCTCCTGGCCTTCCGCCGGCTGGGATTGAGGGCGAAGGGCCCTGACCTGGACCAGCGCGGGCTTGAGCCGTTCGGCCAGCTGGGCCAGGAGATCGTTGAGTCGGGAGAGCTCCGGGGCCATCGTCGCGCCCGTGCTCTCCTGCCAGAGCGGAGGTTGAGCCGGGGTCGCGGCGGCACACCCGTTGAGCCACGCAACCGAAACAACGACCCACAGAATCCTGCTGGCGAGAACTCGATGCATTTGACTCCTCCCTCTAGTGCTAGCGGCTCACTTCTCGGACCAGATGACCCAGCTCGGGGATGATGAGCTTCTCCATCGCCAGCCGGCAGGCGTTGGGGGAGCCGGGAAGCGAGAAGAAAATCCGGCCCCGGCAGACCCCCGCCTGGGCCCGGGAGAGCATGGCGGCAGCCCCGATCTCCTGGTAGGAGAGAAAACGGAAGAGCTCCCCAAATCCGGTGAGACGCTTGTCCAGGAGCGCCTCCACCGCCTCGAAGGTGGAGTCGCGGGAGGTGATGCCGGTGCCCCCGGTCAGGATTATCACCTGGACATCGGCATTCGCACACTGCTCCCGGATCATAGCCTGGACCTGGGCCGGCTCGTCTTTGACGATCAGAGACCCTCTCACGACGTGCCCCGCCTTGTCCAACAGCTCTCGGATGAGCTGGCCGCTTGCATCGGTCTCGGGAGTCTTCGTGTCTGAAATCGTGAGCACAAAACAACCAACGCTCCTCGGCGCGCGGGCCTTGTGCTCTCGGGGGGTGGAATCGACGGGGGACACCGCTTTCACTCCCCGAGGTCAACCAGGATGGCATCACCCTCGACGGTAACGGCAAAACGCGGAACCGACTCGCCGGGGACCGTCATGCAGGCACCGGAGCGGAGGTCATACTCCCAACCGTGGCCCGGGCAGATCACGATGTCGCCTTCGACCGTCCCTTCCCCGAGCGATTCGCCGGCGTGGGGGCACACGTTGCCGAGCGCCACGATCTCCCCGCCCAGGTTGAAGAGAGCGATGCTCTCGTTGTTCACTCGGACCACGGTCGAAGCCTCGGGTGGGAGGTCATGGAGCGAAGCCACCTTGACTAGGGCCATCACCCCTCCGGGTTCCGGTAGCTCCGGTCGAGGAGCTCCACCAGATGAAGGACGTTCATGGACGAGCCCTTGGCCCGGAGCCCCTGGACAATCTGGATGATGCACCCCGGGTTCGCTGTCACCACCGCCTCGGCTCCGGTGGCCAGAAGATTTCTCACCTTCCGCTCCCCGAGCCGCGTGGCCATCTCGGGCTGCGTGAGGTTGTAGATTCCGGCAGAGCCGCAGCACCAGTCGGCTTCCTTGAGCTCCACGAGCTTGAGCCCGGGGAGTTGCGCGAGAAGCTGGCGGGGCTGGCTCCTGATCTTCTGTCCGTGAACCACATGGCAGGGATCGTGATAGGTGACCGTCATCGGAACCGGGGCGAGCGGCCCCCGGAGAGGTTCCTTGGCGAGGAGCTCGGCAATGTCTTGGACCTTCAGGGAAAACGCGCGGGCCCGCTCGGCATACGCCGCGTCATCCTTCAGGAGATGCCAATAGGCCTTCATGTGGGCGCCGCAGCCTGAAGTGTTGACGACCACGGCCTCAACCTGGGTGGCCTCGAACACCCCGATCGTCCTGCGAGCCAACTCTTGGGCGCCGGCATGGTCTCCCGCGTGGGCGTGGAGCGCGCCGCAACAACCCTGAGCGCGTGGAACGTGCACGTCTACCCCGTTCAGAGCGAGGACCCGGGCGGTCGCGCGGTTGTGAGGGCCAAAGATCACCTGCTGAACGCAGCCGGTGAGCAGCGCCACCCGGGCCCGGCGCGCGCCCTCAGCTGGAATGAGCGGGGGGAGCACGGCCCGCTCAGCGGCCGGAGGCACATCGGGGAGGAGTGCCTCCCACACCGGCAATGCCCCGGGAAGGAGGCGGAGCAGCCCGCTGGCGCGCACCAGGGCCTGAAGCCCGCTAACCTGGTAGAGACGCAATAGAGACGCCGCGAGGCCGAGCATGAGGGGCCGGGTGAGGAGGAGCGAGAAATTCACCCAGCGGAAGAGCCGACGCACCGGCCCGCCCGGATGTTGCCGCTCGATCTCGGCCTTGGCGGCCTCGATGAGCTGGCCGTACGGCACGCCCGCGGGACACACCGTCTCGCAGGCCCGACAATCGAGGCAGAGCGTCAGATGGGTCACGACCGAATCAGTCAGCGCGACGCGCCCCTCGGCCAGCGACTTGATCAGGAAGATCCGGCCCCGGGGCGAATCCATCTCGGTACCGAGCTCGGAGAACGTCGGGCAGTAGGTCAGGCAGAGCCCGCAGTGCACACACTTGTTCACGCCGTCCACGGGAAGGCCATGGAGCTCCAGTGTCCCGAGCTGGCTCAGTGGGGTGGGTCCGGTCGCGACGCCGTGCGCCATGAGATTGCTCGCGTTCAGACTCCGCCGACGAAGCGGCCCGGATTGAGGATCCCCGCAGGATCGAGCTGCGCCTTAATCCGCTGCATGACCCTGAAGGCGGGGCCCGGTGGGTCCCACACCGCCACCGCTTCTTTCCCCGCCAGGGGCGCCCACTCCAGGAGGGCGTGGCCACCAGCCTCGCGCGCCACCTCGCGCCACTCCCGAAGCGTGGCCATCACCTCTTTCGCCGAACCCCATCCTCCGCCCAAAACAGCGGTAATAATCCCGATCCCGGCATGGGCCACGAAGGCAGCGGGGAGCCCACGCCGGTGGGCGACGGCTCCGGCCTCGGCGATGACCTCGGTCACCTGCGCAGAGAGGACGCCGAGCTTCATCTGGGCAGCGGGATCAGCCATCACCCGCTGGGGCAGCTCGG
>CAYFIG010000259.1:0-3510 GCA_964342905.1 uncultured bacterium | reverse complement strand
CGCCCCCGCGCCTTCATCCCGGCCACTATCCGATCTTCCAGGTCCTCCCCTTCCTCGCCCTCCTCCCGCTCCGCCTCGTCCAGGCTCCCCGTCGCCAGTACCTTCTTCAGGTGCTTGGCGCTCTCCCCCGTCTGTGAGGAGTGAGCCTCGTCAACGATGACTGCGAACCGCTTCTGTAGGAGGCCTCCCATCTCGTCGGCGATCACGGGGAACTTCTGGAGCGTCGTGACAATGATCGTCTTCCCCGACTCCAGGGCCTCCTTGGCTGGCGCGAGGTCTTGTCGATATTCTCCACCACCCCGGGGGTCTGCTCGAAGGCCTGGACCGTCCGCTGGAGCTGGCGGTCCAAGACCCGCCGATCGGTGATGACGATGATCGAGTCGAACACCCGCCGGTCATGAGCATCGTGGAGCACCGAAAGCTGGTGGGCGAGCCAGCCGATCGAGTTCGACTTGCCGCTCCCGGCCGAGTGCTGGACAAGGTATCGCTCCCCCGGTCCGTGCTCACGGGCATGGGCGACGAGTCGCCGCACGGCATCGAGCTGGTGGTAGCGGGGGAAGATGAGGCTCCGGCGGCCTGTCGGTCTCCCCGCCTCGTCCTCTTCCTCCACCCCGTGGATGAAGTGCTGGATCAGGTTCAGGACGCTGTCTCGGGCCCAGATTCTCTCCCAGAGGTACGCGGTGGCATAACCGGACTCTGTCGGAGGCACCGGCGGGTTTCCAGCCCCGCCGAACCTGCCCTGGTTGAAGGGGAGGAAGCGGGTACGGGTCCCTTCGAGGCGAGTCGTCACATACACGAGGTCAGGGTCAACCGCGAGGTGGGCGAGGCACCGGCCGAAGGCGAAGAGGGGTTCCCGCGGGTCGCGGTTGAAGCGATACTGGCGGATGGCGTCCTCGACGGTCTGCCCGGTGAGCGGGTTCTTCAGCTCCGCGGTGAAGATCGGGATGCCGTTCAGGAAGATCGCCAGGTCGAGGCTCTTCTTTTCGTCCTTCTGGCTGTAGCGGAGCTGGCGGACCACGCTGAAGAGATTCGCCTGGTAGCGCTTCTGCAGCTCCTCGTTGAGCCCGGAGGAGGGGCGGAAGTAAGCCAGGTCGAACTTACAGCCGGCATCCTTGATCCCCCGCCGGAGCACGTCCAGTGCCCCCCGCCGCTCGATCTCGGCGGCCAGGCGCTTGAGGAAGCGGTCTTTGACCTCCGTCCCGTAGTGCTGCTTGAGCCGCTCCCACTCCTTGGGCTGGCTGGCCCAGACGAAATCCAGGACGTCCCCCGGGATCAGGCAGAGGGCCGGGTCGTACTCCTCCGGCCGCCGCCTCTCGTAGCCCCCCGGCGCCCCCTGGCCGTAGGACGCGCGCGCCTCCACGATGGCCTCCGCCTCTCCAGTCGGAGTCCCTCGCCCGTCCGCCAGGAGGGCCGCCTCGATCGCCTCCTCGAAGCTCCGCTCTGAAACCTTAGGGTTCACGCCGTCGTCTCCCGCACGTCAATCTTACCCGTCACCGCCGCCGAAATCACGGCGCCCCGGTACTCCCGCAGGTTCTCGATATGCTGTCGCACCTTGCCAATCAACGAGTCGATCTTCCCCGTCCCCCGGTCTAGGAACGCTGCTATCTCACGCTGCTCGCCGCGTGGTGGCGCTGTTACCTCGATCTCGCGTGCCTGCGATTCATTCATGGAGGGAACTGCCCCTGGATTGGCCAAGCGCGCAAAATCGATGCAGCACAACCTATAAAACATGTACTTCACATCTTCACCGTGCATCACAAAACCCATCACGTTGTTGTCAATGCAAGACGGACGCGTCAGGATACGCCGCTTGTTGGTAAGAAGCGCAGCCCCTACCTTCGGGAACACAATAGTTTCAACGGGAAATACGATAGCACCTAGCCGCTTCGCTGTCTCTCGATCAACAGTATTAGTGAAGGCCGTCATAAAACATTCGTTGCCCGCTAGATTCATGTCGTCGACCTTGTAAAAGGGTATTTCTTGATCGACGAGCCCCTGTTCTTCCTCGGGAAACCCCGCACCGGCTCTTAGCCATCCGAGCCTTTTCAGAGGCATTACCTCCCAGTGGACCGGGATGTCCCCAAGCCAGTCCACGCCGGAGGGCTTGCTTGTGGCGGAGGGGTCGAGGCCCTTGGTGACGGCGTGAGTGATGAGGGCGGCCCGCTTCTCCTGGAGCAGCTCGACCAGCCGCTCCTTCTTCGCCACCAGCGCATCAATCTTCGCCGTCTCCCGATCCAGAAACACCGCAATCGCCTCCTGCTCAGAGAAGGGCGGGAGCCATACGGCAAGCGCAGCGAGCTCGCCGGGATTAATTGCGGGATACCCAACCCATTCCGAGTGCGCTACCACCGTCTCCACAAACTCGTGGGACTGTACCATCCGGTACAGGAAACGAGGATGGTACTCTAGCCCAGGCCTCAGAACCGCGAATCCTGTGGACACGATCAGGTTCTCGGTGGGCTCGTCCATGAACGCGATGGCCTTGAGATATGTCCGAACTGTCGAAAGGATCGTGTCTCCGTGTCGTACCTTTCTTCTGGCGCGACTCGGTGCAGCCCCGAAAGGCAGGTTCTGCGGACTGATGACATTCCCTTGAGAATCGACGTTAGTGATGTCTACGTATGACAGAACGTAGTCTGGATCCATCTCCTCGGTCAGCATGTCCGGGTTTAGCTTCGCAACGTGCTTCAGGCGCTTGACTTCCCAATGGGCGGGAATGTCCCCCAGCCACTCGACACCGGAGGGCTTGTAGGCCGGGTAGGGCTTGCGTCTCTGCGCGGGAGTCATGGCGCGACCTTCTGGGCGTCGAGGCGCCACAGGGCGTTCACAGGGAGCGCGTAGAGGTTTGGGCCGAAGGGGAGGGCTTCCGAGCCGGAGTAGAGGAGTACCCCGCGATGGAAGCGCTTGCCGGTCGCCTCGGCGAACAGGCGCAGCGGCTTCAGGTCGTCGGCCGAAAGGGTCGCAGTCGCCTTGACCTCGATCCCCACCACCCGGCCGCCCCGGGCCTCCAGCACCAGATCCACCTCGTGCCCCGCGGACGTGCGGAAGTGGAACATTGTGGGCTGGGTCTTGCTCCAGGTCGCCTGCTTGCGAAGCTCCATCGCGACGAAGTTTTCCAGGAGCGGGCCAGAGAGGGTGCCGTTCAGCTGGAGGCGCTCGCCGCTGATCCCCAGCAGATACGTCATCAAGCCAGAATCCGAAATGAGCAACTTGGGCGCCTTCACCAGTCGTTTGCCCAGATTGGTCCACCAGGCCGGAAGCGTTTGGACGAGGAACGCGATCTGCAGCAGCGCCAGGTATCGTCTCAGGGTGCTGAGGGGGATCCCGGCGCCTCGGGACAGGTCGGAGAAGTTCACGAGCGACGCGGCTCGGGTGGCGAGCAGCTTCAGGAGGTGGGGGATCGCAGTCAGATCTTCTATGTTCGAGACATCCCGCACGTCGCGCTGGAGGATCGTCGTGATGTAGGACCCAAACCAGGCGTCCCGACGGTCTCCGGCTTGGCTGACGACT
>CAYFIG010000258.1:1146-3514 GCA_964342905.1 uncultured bacterium | reverse complement strand
CGTCCCGTTCGCCTTCGCGCTGGCTGCCCTCGCCACCGGCCGCGTCAGCGAGGCCTGGCTCGCCCTCACGCGACGGTGGACGATCATCGCCTGGTACTTCCTCTCCCTCGGTCTCCTCATCGGCGGCTGGTGGAGCTACCACGTGCTGGGCTGGGGCGGCTACTGGGCCTGGGATCCGGTGGAGAACGCGGCCTTCATGCCGTGGCTGACCGCAACCGCGTTCCTGCACTCGGTGATGATCCAGGAGCGACGGCGCATGCTCAAGCTCTGGAACCTGACGCTCATCATCTTGACGTTTGGACTCACGCTGTTTGGCACGTTCCTGACCCGCTCGGGGATCCTCTCCTCGGTCCACTCCTTCACCCAGGGCACCATCGGCGCCTTCTTTTTGGGCTTCATCGCCCTCGTGCTGCTCTTCGCCTTTGGCCTCCTGGCCTGGCGGGGGGACCGCCTCCGGGCCCAGGGCGAGCTAGATTCGGTTCTCTCCCGGGAGTCAGCGTTCCTGCTGAACAACCTCTTCCTGGTGGCGGCAGCCTTCACCGTCTTCTTCGGCACCATCTTCCCACTGCTTTCCGAGGCTGTGCGAGGGGTCAAGATAAGCGTGGGGGCCCCGTTCTTCAACCTGGTGAACATCCCCATCTTCCTCTCGCTGATTTTGCTGATGGGGATCGGGCCCCTCATCGCCTGGCGTCGGGCCTCCTGGGAGAACCTCAAGCGGAACTTTCTCTGGCCCATGGCCGCGGGGATCCTGGCTGCCGCGTTCTTCTTCCTCCTCGGTGTCAGCTCAGCCCTGGCCGTGATCGCGCTGTCCCTGGTCGTCTTCGTGGCCGCGACAATTGTCCTGGATTTCTATCGGGGGACGCGGGTGCGGATCCGAACGGGAGACCCCCCATTCGCCGCGATGGGGAACCTTCTCTTGAGGCAGAACCGGCGCTACGGCGGCTTCCTCGTCCACCTGGGGATCCTGGTGGTCGCCGTGGGCATCACCGGCTCCCAGGCCTGGAGCCTCCAGACCGAGACCACCCTCGCCAGGGGCGAGGCCGTCCAGATCGGTCGCTACCAGATCCGTTTTGACGGGCTCTCCGCCTCCGAGGAGTCCAACCACTTCAAGGTGACCGGCACGTTCACCGTCACCAACGACCGCCACCGGCTGGCCACGATGTACCCGGCCAGGAAGTTCTACCCCCAGGAGCAGACCCCGATCGCGTACGTGGACTATCGGATGGGCCTGGCGGAAGATTTCTACCTGGTGCTGGGCGACTTCGAGCGGGACGGGAGCCAGGCGACCGTCAAGGTCCAGGTCAATCGGCTGGTGTCGTGGATCTGGTTCGGCGGGGTGATCCTGACCCTGGGCGCCGCTCTGGCCGTGCTCCCGGACAGAAGGAAGCAATGATGGGCTGGCGGTGGGGAAAATGGGCGATCCCCTTCTCGGTCATTCCGATTCTGGTGCTCCTGGCCTACGGCTTCAGGACCGACCCCCGCGCCATCCCCTCCCCGCTGGTGGGGAAGCGTGCTGCGCCCTTCACGCTCGAGCTCTTTAACGGCGGCACGATGAGCCTGGCCGATCTCAAGGGCAAGGTCGTGGTGGTGAACTTCTGGGCTTCCTGGTGTTACCCCGCCTGCTACGAGGAGGCGCCGGTGCTCGAGAACGGGTGGCGCACCTATAAGGAGCGGGGCGTGGTGGTGGTGGGAGTGGACATTCAGGACAGGGAGGAGCCGGCGCGGAAGTTCCTCGAGCAGTTCTCGATCAGCTTTCCCAACGGCCCGGATCCGACAGGAAAGATCTCGGTGGACTATGGCGTCTACGGGGTGCCAGAGACGTTCTTCATCGACAGAGCCGGAATGATCCGCTTCAAGCATGTGGGAGCCGTGACCGAGGCCCTCTTCCGCGCGCAGGTGGAGCGCCTTCTCAGCGAGGGGACATGAGGCAGGCGGCGCTTCTCCTGCTGCTCGTGGCCTCTGCCGCCGGCGCGGCGCCATCCAGCCGCGTGAACGAGGAAACCGTGCGGGAGATCGCCTCCCAGCTGCGCTGCGTGGTCTGTCAGAACCTGTCTATCGCCGACTCGCCGTCGGAGATGGCCAACCAAATGCGGGGGATCATCCGCGAGCGCCTGGCCGCCGGCGAGAGCCCTGAGCGGGTGGTCGCCTACTTCGTGGAGAAGTACGGGGAATGGGTCCTCCTCTCGCCCCGACGGCAGGGCTTCAACCTCCTGGTCTGGACCGTTCCCTTTGCAGGAATTGCCGTGGGGCTCTTGGCCATCGTGATCCTAACCATCCGGTGGAGCCGTCGCCCCCGCCCCGCAGCACTGTCCGAGCCTGTGGATGCCGCCCTGCGGGAGCGGATCGCCAAAGAGCTGGACGATCTGGA
>CAYFIG010000258.1:0-1136 GCA_964342905.1 uncultured bacterium | reverse complement strand
GTAACCGATGCTGACCCTCCTCGTCATCGCGTTGATCGGCCTCCCGACGATGGCCTTTAGCCTCTGGCCGCTCCTCAGGAGGGGGGCGGCTCCGGCGGGCCTCCTGGCGGTCCCCTCAGCAGACGACCGCGAGGAGGAACTGAACGAGGAGAAGCGAGCCCTCTACCGGGCCCTGAAAGAGATCGAGTTCGACTACCGGGCGGATCACCTGTCGGAGGATGATTACCAGGCTCTCCGAGGCCGTTACGAGGCCAAAGCCGCGCAACTGCTGAAGGAGCTGGATCAGCTTTCCGCGAGACGACCCAAGGTGAAGCCGGATGAACCCGATCGACCCGCCCCCGGGCGAACCCGGGAAGCTCGGCCGTGGACCCGACGCCCGTTCGCCATCACGGCGGGAGCGGTTCTGCTCCTGATCTTCGGCCTCACCCTCGGGCTCGGCATCGCGCGTTACACGGAGCCTGATCGAACCATGGTTCCCCCGGGAAGCCGCCTCCCGGTGCCGATTGAGGCTCAGCTGCCGCCCTCTGGGACTCCCGGAGTGGAAAGCAACCCCGCACGTCCGATTTCCCCTGAAATGTTGGCCGGAATGCTCCAGGCCGCACGCGCGAGCCTCTTCGAGGGGCGCTACCAGGAGGCGATCGCCGCCTACCAGGCGGTGCTCAGGCGCGATCCCAGGAACGTGGACGCCATGACCCATCTGGCCCTCATCGTCGCGATCGGCGGCCACAGCGACACGGCGCTCGAGAGTCTCGAGAAGGCGCTGGCCATCGATCCGAACTACCCGCCAGCCTACCTCTACCGCGGCCAGATCCTCTACGAAGCCAAGCAGGACTACCGGCGCGCCATCGAAGCGTGGGAGCAGTTTATTCGTCTGGTCCCCCAGGGCGAGGATTCTGCGAAAGTCACACGCATGATCCAGGAAGCCAAGGGCCGGCTGCTCAAGCCCCAGAGGTAAGCCTTAGAACACGGTGATCTGGGAATTTAGAAAGGGCTTGAAGTTTGCGTTACGTGACCGGAAGGTATAGGTATGAGTGCCGAAGCGAGTGAGTTGCGACCCGCTCGAGCAGGCACGGTCGTCGCCCTCTGGCGCTATCCGGTGAAGTCGATGATGGGGGAGGAGCTGAACGCCTCGCACG
>CAYFIG010000257.1:1853-3526 GCA_964342905.1 uncultured bacterium | reverse complement strand
GCCAGGGTCGGATCGATGGTCGAGAACGGCGCGGCCACGTAGAAGGGGACACCGTGGTGCTTGGCCAGGACCGCTAGGCCGTAGGTGCCGATCTTGTTGGCGGTGTCGCCGTTCGCGGCGATCCGGTCTGCCCCGGTGACCACCAGGTCCACCTGGCCCCGGGCCATGAGCGCTGCCGCCGCTCCATCTGCAATCACCCGGTGGGGAATCCCCTCCTTCACGCACTCCCACGCCGTGAGCCGAGCCCCCTGGAGCACGGGCCGCGTCTCGTCCACCCAGAGGAGATCCAGCTTGCCCTGGGCGTGGGCGGTCCTGACCACGCCGAGAGCGGTGCCATAGCCAGCCGTGGCCAGGGCGCCGGTGTTGCAGTGGGTGAGGATTCGGGCGTGGTCGGGAACGAGACGCGCGCCATGCTCCCCCATGGCTCGGTTGGCAGCCACGTCTCCATCCAGGATCGCATGGGCCTCGGCCAGGAGCCGGGCCTTGAGCTGGTCCAGGGGCAGGGCGCGGTGGTCGAGACACGCGCGCCGCATCCGTTCCAGAGCCCAGAATAAGTTGACCGCGGTCGGACGGGTGGCGGCGAGCCCTTTGAGCGCCGCCTCCAAGTCGGCGAGGAAGTCCTCGAAGCTGGCGGCGCGGCTTTCTCGGGCCGCAAGGGCGACCCCATAGGCGGCGGCCACGCCGATGGCCGGCGCCCCGCGCACCGCCAGGGTTCGGATCGCCTCGGCGACCTGCCGCCAGTCAGCGCACTCCCACTCTGCCTCCTCGAGGGGAAGGCGCCTCTGATCGACGAGAACCAGCCGATCCCCAGCCCAGCGAATCGGGGTAATCACCCGAGGGCCCTCCGGGCCGCCAGCCGGGCCTCGAGAAGATCGCGGGAGAGCCCGGCGATCCGGATGAGCTTCTGCCAGCCGTGGGCGCCCCGCACGAGGCTCGCCGCGGAGCGCGGGACGCCGAAGGCGCGGGCCAAGAGGTCCAGGACGGCGCGGTTGGCTGCCTCGTCTATCGGGGCGGCAGTGACGCGCACCGAGAGCGTGCTCCCCTGCCAGCCAACCACCTCGGTGACAGCGGACCGGGGCGTGACCTTGACAGAGAGCAGCGTGGAGTCAGCTCGTGCCGGTCCCTTCATCGGCCAGCCCCTGGGCGATCAGCCGCTGGTGCATCTCAAGGGTGGTGCGGAGCCCCTCGAAGAGCTGGCGCCGGGTGCGCTGGAGGGCCAGGACCTCGTTCTTGATCTTGGCCTCCTCTGCCCGAGCCGCTTCCAGAAGCTTTTCCCCCTGGAGCTCCGCCTCCCGGACCATCAGCTGGACTTCCCGCTTGGCGGCCTCCTTCATCTCCTCAGTCACTCGCTGGGCGGTGACGAGCACCTCCTGAAGGGTGCGCTCGCGCTCCTCGAACCCCCGCATCCGCTCCTCGAGCGCCGCCAGCTGTTCCTTCAGGAGGGCGTTCTCCTTCAAGAGCTGCTCGTAGTCCTCGGCCACGTCCTCCAAGAAGGCGTCCACCTCCTGGATGTCGTAACCCCGGAACACGCGGGTCGAGAACTGCTGTTGGCGGATGTCGACGGGCGTAATACGCATGGGGAGACCTCCTCAGGCCACCCTTCGGGCGATCTCGTGCAGGACCGGGACCAAGAACTGCTGGAGAAAGTAGATGGCGAGAATGACAATCAGCGG
>CAYFIG010000257.1:0-1843 GCA_964342905.1 uncultured bacterium | reverse complement strand
AGGATCGGGCGGAGGACCGGCTCGGTCACCTGGTAGAGGAAGCGCACAATGGGGTTGTAGCGATCAGGGTTCACCCACGAGAGGAGGGCCCTGATGATAATCATCCACATGTACACCCAGAGGGCGAGGTTCACCAGGTTCGCCAGCGCGAGAAAGAAATACTGGAACAGGAACACGACTGGCCTACGCCTTCTTGCTGTCGCTCCCAGCTCGGCCGAGCTCTCGGGAGCGGAGTGTGGCGCGCTCCACGGCGTTGATGAGCGTGCGCCGGACTCCCCCCTCCTCCAGAGCCGCGATCCCGGCGATGGCGGTCCCGCCAGGCGAGGTGACCATGTCCTTGAGCTGGCCCGGATGAGCGCCGGTTTCGATCAGGAGTTTCGCAGAGCCCAGGACGGTCTGGGCCGCCAGGGTCATTGCCGTCTCCCGATCGAGCCCCACCTTCACCCCCCCATCAGCCAGCGCTTCGATCACCAGCGCGATGTAGGCAGGGCCAGAGCCTGACAGCCCGGTCACCGCGTCCAGCAGCTCTTCCTCCAGCACGACCACCTTGCCGACAGCCTCGAAAATCTGCAGAGCGGTCTCGAGGTCTCCGGGCTCGAGCCCGTCGGCTTTCGCGATCGCGGTGGCTCCCTCGAGCACCAGCGCGGGGGTGTTGGGCATGGTCCGAATCAGCCGGACGCCCTTGGGCAGGAGAGCCCGGAGCGTGGCGGTCGGGACGCCGGCCGCCAGCGAAACCACCAGCTTCTTCGGTGTCACGGCGGGGGCGACCTCGTGCAGGACCGGAGCGATAATCTGAGGCTTCACCGCCAGGATCACCACGTCCACCTGCTTGACCAATGTGGGATTGTCGGGGAGGACCTGAATCCCGTAGAGCTTGTCGATCTGCTTGAGACGGTCGAGCCTCACGTCGGTGGCGAACACGGACTCGGGCGGGACGATTCCCGTTTTGAGGAGGCCTTTAATCAGCGCCTCTCCCATGTTCCCAGCTCCGAGAAAGCCGATCTTCTTTCCCTTGATGCTCATACCCTCGGAGGGGGGCTACGCTCCCCTTCCGAACCTCCCCCCCCGGTCGGTTGCGCCAGCAAAGCCGGCGCTCGAACAACTGCGAGCTTAGACTCTTGGGCCGAAGATGGCAGTGCCGATCCGCACCATGGTCGCCCCTTCTTCCACTGCCACCTCGAAGTCCCCGCTCATCCCCATGGAAAGGTGCGTCATCTCCGCCCGATCAAGGCCCCAACCGTTTACGAAGGTCGCCAGCTCGCGGAGCTGCCTGAACCAGGGACGCGAGGCCTCCGGGTCCTCCGCGAGTGGCGGGATCGTCATCAGCCCCCTTACCCGGATCCCCGTCAGCGGCGCCAGGGCCTCCAGCGCGTTCTTGAGGTCGTCGGGGGGAAAGCCTCCCTTCGTGGCCTCGCCGGCGAGGTTCACCTGGACCAGCGCGTCGATGACCTTGCTCACACTTCGAGCCCGCCGGTCCAGCTCCCGCCCCAGCTCCACGCGATCCAGCGAGTGGATCAGGTCGAAGAGAAGAACGGCATCCTTCGCCTTGTTCGTCTGAAGTGTGCCGACCAGGTGCCAGGGGACCTGACGGCCGAGGAGAGAAATCTTCCCTTTGGCTTCCTGTACCCGGTTCTCTCCGAGGGCGGGGACGCCAGCGGCGATGGCCTGGCGGATCCGCTCGGCGTCTATAGCCTTGGAGACCGCGACCAGGAGAACCTCGTCCGGGCTGCGCCCCCGGTTTCGAGCAGCCCGGGCAATCCGCGCCTCCACCGCCCTCACGTTCGCCGCCACGTCCACCGACATCGTCCGCTCTCGTGGCGCCATTCTAACAGCCATTTGTATT
>CAYFIG010000256.1:459-3528 GCA_964342905.1 uncultured bacterium | reverse complement strand
CACGCTGGTGATGAACCCGGGGCTCGCCTTCGGGATCTTCGCGGCCACGCCTCCCCGGTGGCGGTGGCTTGTGGCGCTCCTCTCAATCTGCGCCCTTTCGGCTCTGGCCTCACTCTCGGCTCGGCTTCTCCCCACGGGCGGCTGGCTCGCGTCCCTGAGCCTCGGTCTCATCTTCGGCGGCGCGGTGGGGAACTTGGTGGATCGGGGGCGATTCGGTGCTGTGGTGGACTTCATCGATTTCCACTGGCAGGGCTACCATTGGCCGGCCTTCAATGTGGCCGACTCGGCCATCACCGTGGGGGTCGGCCTGCTGGCTGCTCAGCTCCTGTTTTCGCGCAAATCCACCCAAGGTTGACCCAACCGTTCGCGGTCTCGCCCGATGGGGCTTCAGCCGAGTTCTCCGTGAGGCCCGAGGAGGCCGGCCTCAGGCTCGACAGGTGGCTCGCTTCCCGCCTTCCCCAGATCTCCCGGACTCAACTCCAGGCCCTCGTCGAAGCGGGGCGGGTGACCGTCGCTGGTCAGCCCCGGAAAGCGGCTTATCGGCTCCGGGCAGGCGAGCAGGTCAGCGTGACGTTTACGCCTCGGGAGCCGGAGGCCCTGGCTCCGGAGCGAATTCCGCTGAACATCGTGTTCGAGGACGAACACCTTCTCGTGGTGGACAAACCTGCGGGAATGGTAGTCCACCCCGGCGCGGGACACTCTTCGGGCACGTTGGCCGCCGCGCTGCTGGCGCATGCCCCCTCAGTGGCAGGCGTGGGAGGCCCGGGTCGTCCAGGGATCGTCCATCGCCTCGATAAAGGCAGCTCCGGCCTCCTCGTGGTTGCCAAGCATGCTCGCGCGTACGAGGCCCTGGTGAGACAGTTTGCGGCGCGACACGTGTCGCGGCGCTACGTCGCCATCGTCCACGGCACGCTCAGGCGGCCCGCCGGCATCATCGAGGCGCCAATTGGTCGCCGCCCGCGTGATCGGGTCCGGATGGCGGTCCGTCCCGTAGGCCAAGGAAAGGCTGCCATCACCCGCTTTGTGGTTCTCGATCGCTTCCCTGGCTTCACCTACCTTGAGGCGAGGCTTGAGACTGGTCGAACCCATCAGATCAGGGTTCACCTGGCCTTCCTGGGCCACCCCGTCGTCGGGGATGACACCTATCGGCGCCGGTCCACTCCCCGTATCCAGGGTCCTCAGCTGACCGCGCTGGTGCAAGGGCTCAACGGGATAGCCCTCCATGCTCAGGACCTCGGCTTCGTCCACCCGGTCACAGGTGAGCGCCTGGAGTTCACATCTCCGCTCCCCGAAAGAATGGCCAGTCTCTTGTCTCATCTGCGCAACACTCGCAAGGCCTAGGCTGTGTCTCCCCTGCTTCTTCGCGTGATATCATGAGGACATTCGGAGAGGACCGCATGGCGCGATCAAGGCATTCGGCTCGAGCGGACGGCTGGCGGGTGGTAGCAATCGGCGGTGGAACCGGGCTGCCCGTTGTTCTGACCGGTCTCAAGCGGGAGATCGGAAGCCGGATTGAATCGCTCACCGCAGTCGTGACAGTCACCGACGACGGAGGTAGCTCGGGTCGGCTCCGGGAGGAGCTCAAGATCCTCCCGCCAGGAGACATTCGAAACTGCCTGGTAGCGTTGGCCGAGGTCGAGCCGCTCATCGAGCTTCTGATGCGTGAGGAGGACAAAGGGCCATGAGCGGGCTGACCACGGTGATCCTCGCGGCCGGAGAAGGCACACGCCTGCGCTCTCGGCGTCCGAAGGCGCTCCATCTGTTGGGCGGGCGGCCGCTCATCGCCTACCCTGTGAACCTTGGCCGGCGTCTCGGCGGCAGGATCGTGGTGGTGGTTGGCCGGCAAGGTGATGATGTCCGCGCGGCGCTGACCGAGGCGGAGCACCTGATTTTTGTCGAGCAGAAGGAACGCCTCGGTACCGGCCATGCCCTCCGGGAGGCTCGCAGCGCGTGCGGCAACGGGCAGGGGACCATTCTGGTCCTCCCGTGCGATACCCCGCTTCTCTCGGAAGGCAGTCTCCGACGGCTCGTCGAGCACCATCGCGCCACCGGTGCCGCGGCCACGCTGCTCACCGCGGTCCTCGACGATCCGACAGGCTACGGACGAATCCTCAGCAATCAGGGACGCGTGGTGGCCGTGGTGGAGGAGCGGGACGCCTCCCCCGAGCAGAAGAAGATCAAAGAGGTCGCGACGAGTATCTACTGTTTTGACGCGGACGCGCTCTGGCCCGTCCTGGAGCAGGTGCGCGCCGACAATGACCAGGGGGAGTACTACCTCACCGATGTGATCGGCATCCTCGGGCGCCAGGGGAAGAAGGTAGAGGCCGTCGCTACCCCTGATTCTACCGAGGCGCTCGGGGTCAACGACCGGAGGGAGTTCGCCCAGGTGGCCGCGCTTCTCCGCTCGCGAATCCTCGACCGGCTCATGGCCGAGGGCGTGACGGTCCTGGACCCGGCCACCACATACGTGGACGACACCGTGACCGTCGGACCGGATACGGTCATCTACCCGGGGGTGGTCCTGGAGACTGCGACCGTGATCGGCGCCGAATGCGTAGTCGGCCTCGGTTGCCACCTCTCGGCCAGTCGCCTCGGCGACCGGGTGACCCTCAGGCCTTACTGTGTCCTCACCGCGGCCGTGGTTGAGGATGAGGCCATCCTGGGCCCCTTCTGTCATCTCCGCCCGCTGTCGCATGTCGGACCACGCGCGAAGATCGGGAACTTTGTCGAGCTGAAGAAATCTCGGGTCGGTCGCGGCTCCAAGGTCCCGCATCTCTCCTATGTCGGGGACGCGACCGTGGGTGAGGAGGTCAACATCGGCGCAGGCACCATCACCTGCAACTACGACGGCGTGGCCAAGCATGAGACGCGGATCGGCGATCGCGCCTTTGTCGGGACCAACTCGAGTCTGGTCGCGCCGATCACAATCGGGGAGGGCGCCTACGTGGGTGCCGGCTCCACGATCACCAAAGACGTCCCGCCAGGCGCATTGGCCGTGGGGCGGGGGAAGCAGGTGACCAAAGAAGGGTGGGCGGCGCGCCGCCGGCAGAGGAAGAAGGAGGAGTGACA
>CAYFIG010000256.1:0-449 GCA_964342905.1 uncultured bacterium | reverse complement strand
CCGAGCTTAGATATGTGCGGAATCGTAGGGTACATCGGGGAACGGAGCGCCGTCGGCATTATCCTGGACGGCCTGAAGCGCCTGGAGTACCGCGGTTATGATTCGGCAGGCGTTGCCGTCTTGGGCGCCGAGGGACTTCAGGTGAGGCGGAGCGCCGGGAAGATCAGGACCCTGGAGGAAATCCTCAAAGAGCACCCGGTCGCGGGGAGCATGGGGCTCGGCCACACGCGCTGGGCCACCCATGGGCGCCCTTCGGAAGAGAACGCCCACCCCCACACCGACTGCACCGGAAGCCTGGTGGTCGTTCACAACGGGATCCTCGAGAACTACCTTCCGATCAAGGAGCGCCTCCAGGCCGAGGGACACGTGTTCAAATCGGAGACCGACACCGAGGTCCTCGCTCACCTGGTCGAGCACCATCTCACCCAGATGCCGCGCCTCGAGGCGGC
>CAYFIG010000255.1:726-3549 GCA_964342905.1 uncultured bacterium | reverse complement strand
GAGATCGAGGCCTCGGACCTGACCGTTGCGCGCGCCCAACTCCGTCAGAAGCAGATCTTCGTCACCTCCATCAAAGAGAAGCCGGCCCAGAGGGCCGCAGCAGCCGGTCCCAAAGCGCGCGCAGGCAAGGTCAAAGATCGGGAGATGGCCATCTTCACCCGCCAGATGTCCGTGATGATCGACGCCGGGCTCCCGCTGCTCCAGTGCCTGAACATCCTGGCCGAGCAGAGCGAGTCGCCGGTCCTCCGGAGCGTGACGGCCCGGGTCGCCCGCGATGTGGAGTCCGGGTCGAGCCTCGCCGAAGCCCTCCGTAGGCACCCCAAGACCTTCAACGACCTCTTCACCAACCTGGTGGAGGTGGGGGAAACGGGAGGCATCCTCGACACGGTCCTCCAGCGGCTGTCGGCGTATATTGAGAAGGCCGCGGCGCTCAAGGCGAAGGTGAAGTCCGCCATGATGTACCCGACCGCCATCGTGTCGGTCGCCTTACTCGTCATCGTCTTCATGCTGACGTTCATCATCCCCACCTTCGCCACGATGTTCACTCAGATGGGCGCGGAACTCCCGCTTCCCACCAAGATCGTGGTGGGGATGTCAAACTTCATGCTGTCGTACTGGTGGCTGGTCGGCGGGCTCCTGGCGGGGGGAATCTTTGGGCTCCGCCAGTACTACAAGACCGGAGCCGGCAAGTTGGTTATCGACTCCCTGGTCCTGAAGGTGCCGGTGTTGGGGATGCTGATCCGGAAGGTCTCGGTCGCGCGCTTCACCCGGACCCTGGGGACCCTGATCTCCTCCGGCGTCCCGATCCTCGAGGGCCTCCGCATTACCGCCCGCACCGCTGGCAACCAGGTGGTGGAGAATGCCGTGATGGCGACCCGGGAGGTCGTGTCCGCCGGGGGAGTGCTCGTCGAGCCTCTCAGGGCCTCCGGGGTCTTCCCTCCCATGGTGACCCAGATGATCAACGTGGGGGAGCAGACCGGTGCCCTCGACACGATGCTCGGCAAGATCGCGGACTTCTACGACGAGGAGGTAGACACAGCAGTCGGCGGGCTCATGGCGCTCCTCGAACCCATGATGATTGTCTTCCTCGGCGTGAGCATCGGGGGGCTCGTCGTGGCCATGTATCTGCCGATCTTCAAGCTCGTGACCGTCATGGGGAAGTAGCCCTTGGCGGTGCCCCAAGCGCCGAATCTCTCCCGGCTCCTGCAGCAGCTCAGTTGGGCCAGACTCGTCGTCTCGAGTGCCCTCCTCGCTGCTGGCACCCTCTTCGCCCAATGGGGCGCCCTCCCGTTCAGCCTCCCGCCGTTCATCCTTTGCCTGTTGGGCGCCGGGACAGCTTCCGGCGTGTATCTCGCCGTGCAGCCAGAGGTCTCCAACCCCAGGCGCTTCGCCTGGCTCCAACTCATCCTGGACGTGGCGCTGGCGACGGCCATCGTGGCCGTCACCGGTGGGCCCAACAGCATCTTCCCCTTCCTCTACGTGCTCTCGGTCATGGCTGCGTGTGTGCTGCTCTCCCGGCAGGGAGGGCTCATTATCGCCGGTCTCGGCAGCCTTCTCTACATCGGGCTCGTGCTCGGCCGAACCGTTCTCCCCCTGCGCCAGTTCATGGAGCCCACCGAAACCACTGCCCTGGAACTGCTCACGATGTTCACGACCAGCGGGGCCCTCCTGGTTGTCGCCATCCTGGCTGGCTCCCTGGCGGAGCGCTCCCACCACGTGCAGCAGGAGCTGGAAACCCAGGGACGGGACCTGAGAGACCTCCAGGTTCTCAAGGACCTCATCTTCGAGTCGGTCGGTTCCGGCCTGGTGGCCCTGGACCGGAGGGGATACTTCACCGCGTTTAATCGGGCTGCCGAGGAGATCACCGGGATCACCGCCCAGGAGGCTATCGGGCAACGCTGGGAGAGCATCTTTGGCCCCGGCATCACGCTGGATGACATCCCGGACAGCGTACCGGTCCGCCGCCAGGAGATCCGGTTCACGCGGAAGGAAGGACGGAAGGTGCCGCTGGGGATCTCCTTCTGGCCGCTCTGGTCCGGGGAGGGGAATCCGGAAGGGCTCATCGCGGTCTGCCAGGACCTCTCCGAGATCAAGCAGATGGAGCAGCGGATGAGGCAAGCCGATCGTCTGGCTGCGATTGGGCGCGTGGCGGCTAACATCGCCCACGAGATCCGGAACCCCCTGGCCGCACTGTCCGGTGCCATCGAGCAGCTGACCCGGGAGCTCCCGCTGGACGAGACCCGGGAGCAGCTCATGCAGATTGTGCTCCGGGAGTCCAACCGGCTGAACCAGATTATCAGCGAGTTTCTGGAGTATGCGCGTCCCGCCCCGCTCAGGACCGAGGGCGTGAACCTTGCCGAGCTGCTCGACGAGGTCGTGCTCCTCCTGGAGCGCGACCCGCTCTCGGCAAAGGTCAAGATCATCCGACAGTACGCGCCCGAGCTGCCCGCCCGGGTTGACGCCCATCAGCTCCGGCAGGCTCTCTGGAATCTCTGCCTCAACGCGGTCCAGGCCATGCCTGACGGTGGAGAGCTCGCCATCGGGGCCCGGATCCTGAACGGCACCGGCCCTCGCGTCGAGGTGTGGGTCAGTGACACCGGCCAGGGAATCGGGAGCGAGGATCTCCCCCATATCTTTGAACCCTTCTTCTCGACCAAGCCTGACGGCAGCGGACTTGGCCTGGCCGTGGTCCACCGCGTGGTCCAAGATCATGGCGGTGAGGTGGACGTCCGGAGCACCACGGGAGCCGGCGCCACGTTCACCCTCAGCCTTCCCCTATGACCTCCGCCCGGATCCTGGTGGCGGACAACGAGCGGAGCATCC
>CAYFIG010000255.1:0-716 GCA_964342905.1 uncultured bacterium | reverse complement strand
GGACGTCCGGAGCAGTCCGGGAGCCGGCGCCGTGTTCACCCTGAGCCTTCCCCTGGCCCTGGACTCGCCAACCGACGACCTCCAGCGGGTTTCTACCGTCGGCGGACCCGGATGGGCCCGGGTGCCAAGCCGAAAGAGACGGCCGTGACCTCCGCCCGGATCCTGGTGGCGGACAACGAGCGGAGCATGCGGGAGCTGCTCGCGATCACGCTCAAGAAGGAAGGCTACGACGTGAGCACGGCCGATGGCGGGGAGGCAGCTCTCGAGGCGGTCCGCCGGGAGCCCTTTGATCTCGTCATCACGGACGTGCGGATGCCCAAGGTGGACGGGATCGAGGTGCTGAAAGTCGTCAAGGAGCTGGCCCCGGACACGGGAGTCATCATGATCACCGCGTTCTCCTCCACCGAGACGGCGGTGGAGGCCATGAAGCTCGGAGCCTACGACTACATCACCAAGCCCTTCAAGCTCGACGAGATAAAGCTGATCATCGGAAACGCCCTGGAGCGGAAGCGCCTCAAGGAGGAGAACCTCAACCTCAGGAAGCAGCTCGAGACCCAGTACCGGTTCGAGAACATCATTGGCAAGAGCCCCAAAATCTTAGAGATGTTCGACACGATCCGGAAGATCGCTGACAGCCACTCGACGGTGATGATTACGGGGGAGAGCGGCACCGGCAAGGAGTTGGTGGCGCGAGCGATTCACTTCAACAGCTACCG
>CAYFIG010000254.1:0-3552 GCA_964342905.1 uncultured bacterium | reverse complement strand
GTGGGCGCCGATACCGAAGCGGTCTTCGAGAAGTATCTCGGCCTCGGCGCCTCGAGAGTCAAGACCCTCAGGACGTCGGGTGTCGTGTGAGAGGCTGCGCGGGCACAGGCGGTGGCGGCTCCTTCCGAAAGAACTGATGGGCTATCGGCTCGGCATTGACGTCGGCGGGACCTTCACAGACCTCGCCCTTCTACACGATGAATCCGGCGTCCTTGCGGTCGGGAAGGTACCCTCGACTCCTGCTGACCCCTCCAAGGGAATCCTGAACGGGATCGCCCAGATCCTCGCTGAGGCCGGAGTGTCACCCGGCCAAGTCACATACCTCGCCCACGGCACCACGATCGCCACCAACACGCTACTCCAGCGCAAAGGGGCAAGGACCGCGCTCATTACCACCGGTGGGTTCCGGGATCTGCTGGAGATCGCCCGCCAGCGGCGCCCGTCCCTCTACGATCTCCACGCCAGAAAACCAGATCCCTTGATCCCGCGGGCGCACCGGCGAGAGGTGACCGAGCGGGTGATGGCCGATGGCAGCGTGCGGGTCCCCCTGGACCTCGGGGAGGTGGATTGCGCCCTTCGGGACATGGCCGGGGAGGGGATCGAGGCGCTGGCGATCTGCTTTCTCTACGCGTATCTCCATCCAGACCACGAGCGGCAGGTTCTGGAACGAGCCCGGCAGCTTCTCCCCGGGGCTTTCTGCTCGGCCTCCCACGAGGTGCTCCCGGAGTTCAGGGAGTATGAACGTCTCAGCACCACGGTGGTCAACGCCTATCTGGGCCCGGCCATGGCGGGCTACATCCAGGCGTTCCGCCGCCAGGTTCGCGAACTGGGGATCCGCCCGGTCCCCTATATCAATCAGTCCAACGGCGGCTCGATCGGAATCGACGAAGCTGCCAGGGCTCCGGTCAAGACACTTCTTTCGGGGCCGAGCGCCGGAGTTGCCGGAGCCGCGTGGCTCGCTGCAAAGCTCGGGGTTCCCTCCATCGTGAGCTTTGACATGGGAGGAACGAGCACCGATGTCTCGCTCGTGCGTGACGGGCATCCCGCGCTTGCCTTCGAGCGCGAGATTGCGGGGATCCCCCTTCGGATTCCGTCACTGGACATCCACACCATCGGGGCCGGCGGCGGGAGCGTTGCCTGGCGCGACTCGGGCGGTGTGCTGATGGTGGGTCCTCTGAGCGCGGGAGCAGATCCGGGCCCCGCCTGCTATGCCAGCGGTGGAGTCGCGCCGACGGTCACCGACGCTAACCTCCTCCTCGGCCGGCTCTCCCCGACGGGGCTCCTGGGGGGACAAATGCCGCTGGATCAGACGAAGGCTTATCGCGCGGTGGCTGAGCTGGGAGACGCTCTCGGACTCTCGCCCGTGGAGACCGCTCGGGGCATCCTCAAGGTCGTCAACGCCAACATGGCGCGGGCGCTCAGGCTCGTCACGGTCCAACGCGGGGTGGATCCTACTCGCCTGGCGTTGCTTGCGTTTGGTGGGGCCGGGCCACTGCACGCAGGGGCCCTCGCACGAGAACTGGGGATTCCCACGATCCTTGTGCCTCCTGGGCCGGGGATCCTCTGCGCGCTGGGTCTCCTGGTGGAGGATCTTCGGGTCGATGCGGTCCGAACCTGGGTGGGGAGACTGGACGCACAGTCGATTGAGCCGTTGGACCGCTTGTTTCGGGAGCTGGAAGCTGAAGCGATTGGGTGGCTTGAGCGTGAACGGGTTCCCCTAGAACGCCGGCAGCTCTCCCGCTGGCTCGATCTCAGGTACGAGGAGCAGAACTACGAGCTGCTGGTGCCGGTGCCCGAGGCCGTCTGGCGGGAGCGGTCGGTGGAAGCGCTCCGCCGGCAGTTTCTTCGGGCTCACGAGGAGACCTACGGCTTTGCGGCGGAAGACGAACCCATCCAGGTGGTGAATGCGCGACTGGTGGCGCGGGGGCTCCCCGATCCTCCCGAGCTGCCACGCCAGAAGCCGGGCGGTCTCGACGCCTCGGCGGCGATGACGGGCCGCCGCCCGGTGGACTTTGCCGAGGCCGGCGGCGCCCTCGATTGCCCGGCGTACGACCGGGGACGCCTCATCGCGGGAAACCAGCTCGTGGGGCCCGCGGTCATCGAACAGTTCGACAGCACGACGCTCTTGCATCCGGGGCAGGCGGCCCTCGTGGATGAGCTCGGCTTTCTCATCATCACGGAGGCGTGAGGGATGGATCGCATCACGCTGGAGGTGATCGGCGCGGCCCTGCTCTCCGTCGCTGAGGAGATGGGCACCGCGCTCATCAAGGCCTCCTACTCGAGCAACATCAAGGAGCGCTGGGACTGCTCGACCGCCGTCTTCGACCGGGACGGCGAGGTCATCGCCCAGGCCGAGCACATCCCGATGCATCTGGGATCCCTTCTGGGCATCGTCCAGGAGGTCCTCCGGCGCTATCCGCTGGATCGGCTCTCAGCCGGCGATGTCTTTGCTGCCAACGACCCGTATTCGGGCGGGGGAACCCACCTTCCCGACATCACCCTGGCCTCACCGGTGTTCGTTGAGGGGGAGCTCTTCGGCTTTGTCGCCAACATCGCCCACCACGCCGACCGGACCGGAGAACGCATCCGCACGATCTATGACGAGGGGCTTCGTATCACGCCCATCAGGCTGCTCGAGGGCGGGCAGATCCGCGAAGACGTGATGGAACTCCTCCTCGCCAACTTCGCGCTCCCCGACCAGCGACGCGGGGACTTCCGCGCTCAGATCGCCGCCAACCGACTCGGTTAGCGCCGACTCCAGGAACTCTGTCAGCGTTACGGTCGGGCCGCCGTGAAGGCAGCCTCCGATGAATACCTCGCCTACGGCGAGAGAAAGATTCGGGCCGCTATCGCCCACCTCCCCGCCGGGGTGTATCGCTTCACGGATTACCTGGACGGCGATGGGGTCGGGGAGGGGCCGATTCCGATCGCCGTTGCCATCACGGTCGACGGTGACCGGATTCACCTGGACTTCGCGGGGAGTGGCCCCCAGAGCCCGGGCGATCTCAACGTGGTTCGATTGGCTCTGCTGGCGACGGTGTACTACGCCCTGAAAGCGATCCTGGATCCCACGATCCCGGCCAACGGCGGGTTCTACCGCGCCATCGAGGTGGAAGCGCCTCTGGGGAGCATCGTGAACGCGCTCCCGCCGGCTCCGGTCGGCTGGCGGACCCAGACCTGCCAGCGAATCGCCGACGTGATCTTCGGTGCCCTGGCCTCGGTGCTGCCCGAGCAGGTCCCGGCGGCTGGCAACGGCGCCAATAGCGCCTGGGTGTTTTCGGGAGTGAACCCCAAGACGGGTCGTTACTACGTTTACCTCGAGACCCTTGGGGGCGGCGCCGGGGCCACGGCCCAAGCCGACGGCCTCGACGGCGTTCAGGTCCACATCACGAACACCTCAAACCTCCCGGTGGAGTGCCTGGAGATGGAGTACCCGCTGCTTGTCGAGGAGTATGCTCTGGTGGATGGCAGCGGTGGTCCGGGCAAGTTCTGCGGCGGCCTCGGCATCCGGCGGACGATCCAGGTTCTGGACCACGAGGCTCAGTTTCTGGG
>CAYFIG010000253.1:1241-3564 GCA_964342905.1 uncultured bacterium | reverse complement strand
TCAGTCATACCGGACCCGCGGGTCAATCCACGCGAACACGAGGTCGAGCACGATGTGGACGGCGGCGACCAGCACGATGAACACCAGCACGATCCCCTGGACGAGCGGGTAGTCGCGGTTGCCGATACCCTGGATCGCAAGCCGCCCGAGTCCCGGCCAGGCGAAGATGGTCTCGACGATTACCGAGCCCGAGAGGAGGAACACGAAGAGGAGGCCCCAAGCGTTCAGAACGGGGATGAGCGCGTTCCAGACCGCGTGGCGGCCGACCACCGTCACCTCGCCGAGCCCTTTCGCCCGCGCGGTCCGGACGTAATCCTGCTGGAGCACCTCGAGGAGGTTCGAGCGCATGAGCCGGCTCTGGAACGCGATCCCGGGGCCCGACAGCGCCAGCGCGGGTAGGATCAGGTGCTTCAGCGAGTCCCAGAACGCGGCGGGGTTGAGCGTGAGCACGCTGTCCACGAGGTGAAGCCCGGTGATCTTGGCGAGCGTGATGCCGACCGAGAGCCGCCCCGCCACGGGGAGGAGCTGGAGCGCGCCCCCGAGGGCGAGGATGAGGAGCAGGGCGAGCCAGAAGGCCGGCATGGAGACGCCGAAGATGGCGAGGCCCATCAGCGCCTGGTCCACGAGGGTATGGGCGCGCGCCCCAGCGATCACGCCGAGGGAGATCGACACCGCGCCCACGAGGAGCAGGGCGAGGCCGCCCAGTTCCAGGGTGGCGGGGGCTCGCGCGAGGATGAGCTTGGCGACCGGTTCCTCGAAGTAGAGCGAGGTGCCCAGGTTGCCCTGGAGCAGGTTGCCGACGTAGGCGAGGTACTGCACCGGCAACGGGCGATCGAGCCCCCACGCCTTCCGCATCGCCTCCCGCTCCGCGTGGCTCGCGTCGGGCGGCACGAGCTGGTCCGCGGGATCCCCCGGGGCGAGGTGGAACAGCAGAAAGATGAGCACCGAGATCAGGGCGATGTTGCCGAGGCTCGCCCCGATCCGGCTCGCCAGAAACCGCATATGGTACCGGTCGGCGCTAGGCGATGTCCATCTTCCAGAACCAGACGTACTCGCCCGCGGTGGGGATGCCCGGCGCAATGCTCACGTGCTTGCGCGCCGCGACCGCGTAATGCGGGTTGTAGAGCGGGATCCCGGGGCTCTCCTCCTGGAGCAAGCGCATGAGCTGGCGGTTCAGGGCCTGTCGCTTCTTCGGGTCGAGCTCCGTCTCCTGCTGGTCGAAGAGCGAGTCTGCCTCCGGGTTCTTGTGCTTGGAGCGTCGGTCCTTCCCCGAGCGGAAGTAGGTCTTCATGAACGCGGAGGCGTCCTCGGCGACGTTTCCGTAGGAGATGAAGTACATGGGCATCTCGCTGTTGAACCACATCCGCCGGAACACGCCGGTCTCGATCGTCTTGATGTTGAGCCTGACGCCGACCTTCTTGAGCTGCTCGGCCACGGCCAGCGCCATGGGCTTGTACTCGCTGTAGGACGCGTAGTCGTAGAAGTCGATGTCCACGCCGCCGCCGTAGCCAGCCTCTGCCAGGAGCTTCTTTGCCCGCTCAGGATCGTAGGGGAGCGGCTTGAGGTCCGGATCATAGGTCATGACCTGGGTGGGGCCGGCGAGCTGGCTCAAGCGGTACGCCCGGCCTTCGAGCAAGGTCTTGACGATGGTGTCGATGTCGATCCCGTAGTGGATGGCCTGGCGGACGAGCTTGTTCTGGAGCGGCGGGACGATCGGGTTCATGAACAGCATGTGGATGCGGGCGGCGCGGACGCCGTACAGCTTGAGGTCCGGGGTCGCCTCGAGCTTGGCCAGCTCGAACGGCGGCACCTGGGCGATGGCATCCACCTGGCCGGCGCGGAGCGCCGTGATCCGCGTGGTGGAGTCGGGGATCGAGCGGTAGATCACCCGGTCGATCTTCGCCTTCTGGCCCCAGTAGTCGGGGTTCCGCTCCATGATCAGGTGCTCGTCGCGGGCGTACTCGACGAACTTGTACGACCCGGTCCCGATCATCTTCTTGTGCGCCTCGTCGAAGCCCAGCTTCTCGCCGAGCGCCCGGCTCATGATGGGCGGCCGCGACTGGAGGTAGGAGAGGAGGCCAGCCACAGGCTCGTTGCAATGGATTGCCACTGTGCGCCGGTCGCGGACCGCAATGTTCTCGATCATCTCCACGTTGGCCTTCTGCCGGAAGGCCGACTTCTCCTTGAGCACGCCCTCGAAGGTGTACTTGACATCCTCGGCGGTCAGGGGGTCGCCGTTATGGAAGCGGACGCCGTCGCGGATGCGGAAGACCCAGGTCTTGCCTCGGTCCTCGACCGCCCACGACTCGGCCAGGACCGGCTC
>CAYFIG010000253.1:0-1231 GCA_964342905.1 uncultured bacterium | reverse complement strand
GCACGAACACGCGCTTCTCGTAGTCGAAGCGGATGAGCGGCTCCTGAATGTGGTTATCGAGGGTCTCGAAGATCGCATGGTTCACGAAAAAGGGGTTGAGCTGGCCGATGTCCTCGTTCTTTGCGTAAACGAGGGTCTTCTTGGCTGTCTGGGCGTACACCCGGTAGACCGGAGCGGCTACCGCCGCTGCCCCGGCCGCGGCCCCGCTCTTGAGGAACTCCCGTCGCGACAACGTTTTCATGGCCCTGACTCCTTTCCGGACCGGGTCCCGTCGCCTTCCGGCAAGGGCCTCCCGGGCCTGCGTCACGTTCCTCGTCTGATGCGAAGCCCCGCCATCAACCGGGCGGCGCCGGCGAAGCTTGCCCCGGTCAAAGATGGTAGCCTCGTCCGAACACGCAGTCAACACGGTCGGGGGAGGGAGGGGCAGTCAGACCGCGAGTTGACTTTAAGGAGAAAAGTCCGTAGGCTCATTTCGCGTTTCCTGGAGGTCGTAGTCCGATTCGCACTGCCCTGAAGGAGGCGCTCTGATTCCTGCCAAGATTGTGGTCAGGAACCTGACGAAGCGATTCTCCGACGTCGGCGTCGTCGCCTTCGAAGAGCTTCACTTCGAGGTTGCGGAGCACGAGGTGCTCTGTATCCTGGGGCCGTCCGGCTGCGGAAAGACCACCCTGCTTCGAGTCATCGACGGCCTGATCACGCCAGACAGCGGCGAAGTGCTGATCGACGGCCGGCGGGTGACAGGCCCCTCTCAGGATGTGGCGATGGTCTTTCAGCAGTTCGGCCTGTTCCCCTGGAAGCGACTGGATCAGAACATCGCCTATGGCTTGAAGCTCCGCCGAAAACCGCGTGCCGCAATCAACACCATCGTGGATCATTACGTCGAGCTGGTGGGGCTTTCCGGTTTTGAACACTGCTATCCCTTTCAGCTCTCGGGCGGAATGCAGCAGCGCGCCGGGCTGGCGCGGGCCCTGGCGGTGAACCCGTCCGTCCTTCTCATGGACGAGCCGTTCGGCTCGCTCGATGCCCAGACACGCGAGACCCTCCAGGAAGAACTCCTCAAAATCTTAGAGCGAGAGCCAAAGACAATGCTCTTCGTCACCCACTCGGTGGATGAGGCCATGCTGTTAGGGGACCGAATTCTGCTCATGACGCCGCGACCGGGCCGGGTCCGGGAAATCCTTCTGGTAGAGATCCCGCGTCCGCGGGAGATCAGCCAGACCCGGGCTGACCA
>CAYFIG010000252.1:607-3565 GCA_964342905.1 uncultured bacterium | reverse complement strand
CGAGCGCATCGTGAATCTCGCCCGCCAGCGGGCGGAGGCGGTGTCGCCGCCCGAGCAGCGGATCATCATCCTCAAGAACAACACCGACAACAAGGGCAACTCGTACGGCACCCACGAGAACTACCTCATGGACCGCAAGGTTCCTTTCGCCCGGATCGTCCAGCACCTCATGCCATTCCTGGTGACCCGCCAGATTTATACCGGCTCCGGCAAGGTCGGGACCGAGAACAACGCCGAATCATGCGAGTATCAGATCTCCCAACGGGCCGATTTTCTCGAGACCGAAGTCGGGCTCGAGACCATGCACAGCCGCCCCATCATCAACACCCGGGACGAGCCCCACGCGGATCCCGAGAAGTACCGGCGCCTGCACGTCATCGTGGGCGACGCCAACATGAGCGAGGTGGCCACCTACCTCAAGGTGGGCACCATGGCCATCGTGCTCTCCATGATCGAGGACGACTTCATCGACCGGGACCTCAGCCTGGAGGCCCCGGTGCTGGCCTACCGGAAGGTCTCCCGTGATCTCACCTGCCGGGAACCTCTCCGCTTGAAGGATGGCCGTACCCTCACCGCCGTGGACATCCAGCGCGAGTACTTCGAACTGGCGCTCCGCTACTACGCAACCCTCGAGCCCGAGCCCTGGGTGCCCGACGTCCTGGCGCGGTGGGAGTCGGTCCTGGATCGGCTTGCCCGAGATCCCCGCACGCTCAATCGGGAGCTGGATTGGGTCATCAAATTGGAACTGATCGAGAGCTACATGGCGAAGCACGGTCTCGGGTGGACCGACCCCCGGGTGGCTATGATCGATCTCCAGTACCACGATATCCGGCCCGGCAAGGGGCTGTACGGAAAGCTAGAGGAGGCAGAGGCGGTAGAGCGGATCGTCACCGATGACGAGGTGTCCAAAGCGATCTACGACCCGCCAAAAGATACGCGCGCGTACTTCCGAGGGATGTGCCTGCAAAAGTACTCTGAAGAAATTGTCTCGGCGTCATGGGATTCAGTGATTTTCGATCTCAAGGACGGGCCATTGAAGAAGATCTTCATGCTCGAGCCGCTCCGGGGGACCGAGGCCCACGTGCGCGATCTCCTGAGTGAATCGCCCACGGCCACCGACCTGCTGCAGAACATCTCGCGCCCGGGCTCCGGGGTGTAGCCCGGCCGCTCCGACCTCCCAGGTCTCGAGGACACCATGACCGTCGAGCGCTGGAAAGCCGTCTTTACCGACTACTCCACGTCGAGCTTTATGGAGATCCTTCGAGCAACCTCCCCGCTCGAGTTCCCCAGGCTTGCGGCGGAGGTCCAGGGTGACGCTCCGCCCCTGCCCCACGGCACCACGGTGCTGGCGCTCCGCTACCGGGACGGCGTCATCATGGCGGGAGACCGCCAGGCCATCGAGGGATTCCAGGTGGCCCACCGGCGAATCGAGAAGATCTACAAGGCGGATGCTTTCTCAGGGGTCGGGATCGCCGGAGCCGCGGGGCCCAGCATGGAGATGGCCCGCCTGTTCCAGACCGAGCTGGAGCACTACGAGAAAGTGGAGGGGGAGGGGCTTTCGTTGGAGGGAAAGGCGAACCGGTTGGCGCAGATGATCAGGATGAACCTGCCGGCGGCGATGCAGGGCCTCGTGGCGGTCCCCATCTTCTCGGGTTTCGACGAGCGAGCGGGAGTTGGCCGGATCTTTAAGTATGACATCACCGGCGGCCGATACGAGGAGACCGACTACTACGCCCAAGGGTCAGGCGGGAAGGACGCCCGGGACACGTTGAAGAAGCGCTACCGGAAAGACATGGCCCGCGACGAGACCCTTCGCGTGGGCCTGGAGGCCCTGATCGACGCGGCCGAGGAGGACACCGGCACCGGGGGGCCGGACCTGGTGCGGGGGATCTACCCCTCCGTCAAGACCATCACCCGCTCTGGCTTCGGGGAGGTTTCGGACGAGGAGGTGCGGAAGGTCTGCGAGGCCATCTTAGCCGAGCGCCGCGTCCAGCCATGAGTACGCCGAGCCCAGCGGGTCCCGGCGCTGTTAGGGAGATATAAGGGATGCCGCTGCCGTATTACGTCTCCCCCGAACAGATGATGCGCGACAAAGCGGAGTATGCCCGCAAGGGCATCTCCCGGGGGAAGTCCATCGTGGCCCTGGAGTACCAGGATGGCGTGCTTCTCGTGGCGGAGAACCCCTCGGCGCTGCTCCACAAGATCTCCGAGATCTACGACCGGATCGCCTTCGCGGGAGTCGGCAAGTACAACGAGTTCGAGAACCTGAGGATCGCGGGGGTCCGCCACGCCGACCTGAAGGGGTACAGCTACAGTCGCGGCGACGTGACCGCAAAGGCGCTGGCCAATGCCTACTCGCAGGCGCTGGGAAACATCTTCACCCAGGACATCAAGCCCTTCGAGGTGGAGGTGTTGGTGGTGGAGGTGGCGGAGCAGGACGGGGGGAAGACCGAGATCTACCATATCCTCTACGATGGCACCATCGAGGACGAGCGCTACTACGCCGCCATGGGCGGTCAGGCGGAAGAGATCCGTCGCTTCCTCAAGGACAACTACCGGGAGGGACTTCCGCTGGCCGAGGCCCTCCAGCTTGGGGTGCGCGCCCTCATGGTGACCCAGAACAAGACCCTCACCGAACGCGATCTCGAGGTCGCGGTGTTGGACCGCACCCGGGAGCAGCGCAAGTTCCTGCGCATCCCCCCCGAGGTCACCCAGCAGCTCCTGGGGAGCACCGAGTAGCGGCCCTTCTTTGACAGCTTGCATCGCCCCACCCGAACCCTGTACCCTGTAAGCTAGAATGAAGCGTCGGATCTTCGGCCTCGAAAACGAGTACGGCCTGACCTGCACCCTGAACGGCCAGCGCCGCCTCTCGCCTGACAACGTCGCCCGCTACCTGTTCGAGAAGGTCATCCCCGGGGCCCGCAACGCCAACGTCTTCCTCGAGAACGGCGCCCGCCT
>CAYFIG010000252.1:0-597 GCA_964342905.1 uncultured bacterium | reverse complement strand
GGCTCCCGCCTCTACCTGGACACCGGCTTCCACCCTGAGTATGCCACGCCCGAGTGCGACGATCTGGTGGAGCTGGTGACCCACGACAAGGCCGGCGAGCGGATTGTGGAGGATCTCCTCCATCAGGCGGAGAAGCGGCTCCGCGAGGACGGGATTTCGGGCAACATCCTCCTTTTCAAGAACAACACCGATTCGGCCGGCAACTCCTACGGCTGCCACGAGAACTACCTCGTCTCGCGGGATATCTCCTTTCAGCGCCTGGCCGAAGCGCTCATCCCCTTCTTCGTGACCCGGCAGATCATCGCAGGTGCCGGCAAAGTGCTGCAGACCCCACGGGGCTTTCATTACTGCCTCTCCCAGCGGGCGCAGCACATCTGCCAGGAGATCTCGGGCGCCACCACCTCTTCGCGCTCCATCATCAATACCCGGGATGAGCCCCACGCCGACGCCGAGCGGTACCGGCGCCTCCACGTCATCGTGGGCGACTCCAACATGTCCGAGGTGGCCACGTATCTGAAGGTGGGCACCACGGCGCTCGTCCTGGACATGATCGAGGACGGGTTCTTCGACAAGGACTGGAGCCTCCAGTCCCCGGTC
>CAYFIG010000251.1:0-3566 GCA_964342905.1 uncultured bacterium | reverse complement strand
GGCGAAGTTCGCGGCGTTTCGGTAACCCAGGAGCTTGAGGGCGAAGAGCCCCACAGAGGCCGACACACCGGCGTTGCAGTAGGTGATGACGCGGCGGTCAGGGGTGACGCCAGCGGCCTCGAAGAGCTTCCGGATCTCGGCGGGGTCTTTCCAGGTTTTCTTCTCCGGATCGAGGAAGCGACCGACCGGGACATTCACCGCCCCGGGAATCCGGCCCTTGCGCTCGCCCCGGCCGATCTCCCCCAGAAACTCCTTGGGGCTCCGGCAGTCCACCAGCGCGACCCCGGAATCGTTCAGAAGAACCCTAACCTCGGCAGCGCCCGCCCGCCACTCGGGGCGTACCCGAGGCGTGAACGCGGCTGGCGGATACTTCGGGATTTCGGCAGTGACCGGCCGGCCCCCGGCAACCCACTTCGTCCACCCGCCGTTCAAGAGCCTCACCCGCGGGTGGCCGTAGTAGTTCAGCGCCCACCAGAGCCGCGGCGCGAGGGCACCGGTGTCGTCGTAGACCACGAGAGTGTGGAGATCCCCGATCCCGAGTCGTTCCATGAACGCCTTGAAGCGTTGCGGACCCGCGAGCGTCATATGAACGGGAGCGGTGGGCTCAACGATGTCCTCGGTCCAATCCACGAAGACCGCGCCAGGGATGTGGCTCTGACGGTAGGCCTCGAGCTGGGGAAGGTACCAGGGCTTCGGGGCGTCCGGAGGTCGGATAATTCCCCGGATGTCCACGATCCGGAGCGCGGGGTCGCGCAGATTGCCGGCGAGCCAGTCGGTCTCGACGAGGAGCAATTCACGCGGGTGGGCCATCGGGGTTCCCTTTCATCCGTGCCGCACAAAGTCTATCACGAGCCAAGGAGATCAGAAATAGGATTGACCGATCTCGGCGGCTTCGTTTAGGATACACGCATCTCGTACAGGAGGTTACCCACATGCGATCACGCATTCTCAGCGCACTGCTCTTGGCCGGCACCCTGGTCGTCACCGGGGCCTGTGCCAGTTCCGAAGATTGGGCCGAATGGCGAAAGCACCCGTCTCACTTTGCCTCCGGTGATCACCTGCTCTTCTCGCTGCGGAACCGCGAAGGGATGCCCCCGCAGGTGACCCGTCGCCACCTGGAACTCGCCCGGGCTGAGAGCTGGTGGGGGAAGGCGATAACGGTCAGCGCTGCGCAGATCTTCAGGGAATAGACGCTGCCAGTGACCAGGGCTCGCCGCGCGATCCAGGGGATGGTGGTGATGCTCCTCGGTCTCGCGGGCGGAGCCCACGCGGCTCCGCCCGAAGCGGCCATCATCCCGCTGGATCAATATAAGAACGATACCGCGCGATCGCTCGCCACCACGTACTTTCCTCTCCTCAGGCAGATCCACGACAACGTGTACCACTGTCTCCCCTGGCTCGACATCAAAGAGCACGGGCTCGGGTTCCGGATACCCAGGGCGGCCCAGGGTGACAGTCTCTACCTCTCCATCTGGGTCTGGGTCGAGCAGCAGATCACCCCGGACTTTGCCTCGCTCTCGCCGGCACGCCGGGCCTCCGCCATGTTCTCCCGCTACGGGGTGGACCTGCTGCGCCGGCTCTCCAATCATCCCCAGCTCGCCTCCGAGCAAGGGCTTACCGGGTATTCCGTGGTCTTGAGCTGGCTCAAGCCCGACCGGCGGACAAAATCTGGGGCTGAGTTCGTCGCTGAGACGCTGGCGGTTTCTATTGACAAGACCACCGTTCAGAGATTCTTCGCGCAGCAGGTCACGCCCGCCGAGTTCGCTGACCGGGCCACTGTGGCCGTCTTTGACGGCAAGCGCGAGCTGGGCCGCTTGGCCCTGGAGATCTGGGAGGACTCCTTCACCGCGACCTTCAAGCTGAAAGACTATACTCCCGACCCCTCCCATCGCTGCTAGGGCCGTCCGTTAGCCGAGCGGCCGCTTTCGGGATCGCGGTCAGGCGAACTGGCGAAGGGCCTTACGCACCGAAGGAAAACTGATCTCCTGGAAGGGCAGGCGCTCTCGATCGAACCACCGGAGCTCTGAGACATCGCTGGCCGTTATCAGGCGACCCCGCTTGAGCCTCACGCGATACACCATCGCCAGGATGGGGAAGCCCCGCGGCCCGTAGGTCTCGTGGAAGAAGCCGAGGAACCGGGCCGAGCGAATCCCCACCCCGAACTCCTCGCCCAGCTCTCGTCTGAGCGCCGCCTCGGGAGTCTCGCCACCTTCCATGAACCCGCCGGGGAGATCCCACGTCCCCTTGTATGGCGCCGCAGCTCGCCTGCCCAGGAGGATCTTCCGGCCCTTTACCACGAGGGCGACCGCCGCGGGAACCGGATTGTTATAGAACGTCCAACCGCAGCGGCGACACCTGCGCCGGCGCTTCCCCTCTTCCCGGATGGCGCTGAGGCGGCTGCCGCACGCCATGCAGAAGCGAGGCGCTGGGGTCACGCGGAGACGCCGAGCCCCAGAGCGCGCCCGATCCGGCTCGCGATCTCAAAGATAGCTTTGGCGGCCGGGCTGTCGGGGTGCTCGGTCAGCAAAGACACGCCCCGGTCCCCCGCCACTGCCATGCGGGGATCAAAGGGGATCTGGCCAAGGAAGGGGATCCCCAACTCTGCCGCCACTCCGTTGCCCTCCGGGCCAAGGAAGAGAGGGCCTACCGCGCCGCACGCGCTGCACACATAGCCCGCCATGTTCTCCAGAAGCCCGAGGATTGGCGCGTTGACTTCCCGGGCCACTGAGACGGACTTCTTCACCACCAGGTGGGAGACCTCCGAGGGGATCGTGACCACCACGGTCCCCGACATCCGCGGGACTAATCCCGCCACGGTGGTCAGCCGGTCTGCGCCGGGCGGAAGGTCCACCAGGAGAAGATCGAGCGGGCCCCAGGCCGTGTCAGCGAGGAACTCGCGGAGGGCGTTGGCCTCCATGTTGCCACGCCAGACGTAGGACTCGGCTTGGGTGGTCGCTTCCCAGGTGAGAGGGGTCTCGTCGGACGGCAGGAGCAGATCCATGGACATCACCCGGATCCCCTCGCGAGTTACCGGCGGGAGCACCCCGTCGGCGGTCACCGGAAGGGATCGACCGCGAACCCCGAGCAGCTTGGCGATTGACGGGCCGTTGAGGTCTGCGTCGAGGACTCCGACGGCGAGACCGTTCCTGACGAAGGCAGAGGCCAGGTTCGCCGTGACCGACGACTTCCCCACCCCGCCCTTGCCCGAGAGGACAGCCACCACGTGGCGAACGCGCGCCAACCGCTCCGCGAGCCGGCGCTGCTGTTCCTCCACCTGGCTGACAATGCCAGATCCGCCGTCCCCGACAATGTCTTTGTATCGCTTCATCGGCTCTGCCCTAACAACACAAGCACGCTTCGCATACGCAGGCCGTGGATTGGCAGTCCGGGACGCAGCACGCGCAGCCGCAGAGCCTGGGATCGCCGCAGCAGGCCTCGCCCTTGAGCGCCTCCAACCCTTCCTTGAGAATGAGCGGGACCATCGCCAGGGCCGCCACTGGGTCTGCCCACCACCAACCAAAGAGGGCGTTCGCCCCCAGGCCGACGAGGAGCGTCAACGAGAGATA
>CAYFIG010000250.1:0-3597 GCA_964342905.1 uncultured bacterium | reverse complement strand
CCAAGCTGGCGTACGTGCGAATCAAGGAGTTCGACGATCGGATCTTCGGCGACGCGCTGAGGCCCGAGGGGAGGCTGTGAAGGCGCCCGCCGGGATCGAGCCGTTTACCGTCGCCGCGATCGAGCAGCTTGGCGGCGCGGTGGAGAAGCGAGCCGACGGGCTCTACACCGCGCTCTGGCCTGGGGAGGATCCGGCAGCGCTCGAGGCCCGCCAGCTCGCGTTCGATCCCGAGGCCCTTGAGGAGGAGCCGGACGCCGAGCTGGTGACCTTCGCCAGCCCTACCCTGGAGCGGATCGTCGAGCGCGCGACGGCGTCGGGCCGGGTCGCCCGGGCCTTCCTCGTTGCCTCGCCCGGCGCGCCCCGCCGGACGGCCGAGCAGCTGACGCGCTCCTATCGGTTCCGGGACGCGTCCTGGACGGCCGACGCCGGCCGGCCATGGTGGCTGCCGGCGGGGCTGTTCCTGTTCCGGGCTCGATACCTGTCCGATGCGCGGGAGGAGGATCTGGTGGAGGTAGGCGTGAACCTGGCGGACGGGCGGATCCTCCGGCGCCTCGCCGAGGCCATGGAGCGCTATGACCTCTCCCCCGATCCCCCCGAAGCCTGGCCGATGATGCCGGAGTTGCCGGCCAGCGCGGCCTACGCCGTCGCGCGGGCCGAGCTGGAGCGGAAGCTCCTCTCCCCGCTCGGCCGAAGACGCCGCGAGCTGGAGTCGAGGCTCGCCCGGGAGAGCGGGCGGGCCGGCGCCTACTACGACGAGCTGATCCGGGAACTCGGGGAGCACCAGCGGAGCCTTCCAGCCGACGCCCCTGCGCGAGCCACGCTGGAATCGAAGCTCAGGGCCGTTCGCCTGGAGCGGGAAGGGCGGCTCGCCGAACTCCGCGAGAAGTACGCGTTGAAGGCGGAGGTGTCGCTCCTCAGCGTCCTTCGTCTCTATCTGCCCCGGGTCCTCTTCGCCGGGAGGCTCGCGGGAAAGCGCTCCACGGCCGAGCTCATGCTGGTCTGGGATCCGGTGGAGCACGCTGGCGAGCCAGTCCGCTGCGTCCGGTGCGGCGGTCTCGCTTACGAGGTGGGCCTCCATCGCACCGGGGTCGTTAGCTGTCTTTCCTGCTTCGACGCCGAGGACGCCCCCCGACGCCGGAGATGACCGGCGCGACTCCCACGACGCGACGTCCCACTCCGTGGAGAGCCACTGGTGCATCGGGCCGTCCGTGATCCGGGAGATCTCGTAGCCGTTGGCCCGGAGGGCGCGGACGGTGAGCGGAGAGATATGCGCATCGGCCAGATAGCGCACCGCGCGCTAGCGGCCCTCGGGGGTCGGGAGGGGGCGGGCCTGTTCTCCGGCGAGCCAGGCGGCGTATTCGGCAGCCCGCCTGAGATCCTCGGCTTCCAGCTCGGGGCAGGCGTTGAGAATGTCGGCGGGGGCCATCCCACCCGCGATCTGCTTCATCAGGAAGGCCACCGTGATGCGCAGACCGCGAATGGTCGGCTGCCCCTGGCAGACATCGGGATTCACGGTGATGCGAGAGGTAGGCGTGGAACCG
Source organism: uncultured bacterium (assembly GCA_964342905.1). Classification (GTDB taxonomy): domain Bacteria; phylum Methylomirabilota; class Methylomirabilia; order Rokubacteriales; family CSP1-6; genus CAYFIG01. The sequence continues at coordinate 2,056 of CAYFIG010000250.1, read as the reverse complement.
GATACGCTATCCGGGAGCCGCGCATGCCTAACGCCGAGCGGCCATCGGTAAGCCGTGTGCTCGAAAAGGGCACGCACGGTTTGACAGGGGGGACCTGGAACCGGCCCCGGTAGCGGGGCTGCGCCAGGGCTCTACCAATGAGGAAGAAGCCCACTCACGCCCTATGCGATCGTGAGCGACGCCGACCTCCAGGAGGCCTCCCGCCGGCTTGCGGGCACATTTTCGGGCACACCCGGGCAGCTATCCGTTGACTCCTCCCCCGTAGGCGTGCAGAATTACTGAGCGGAGCCGTTAGCTCAGAAGGTAGAGCACCTGCCTTTTAAGCAGGGGGTCGGTGGTTCGATCCCACCACGGCTCACCAGGATTTCCCAGTTCGGCCCTTTTGTGCGAAATCAGCCGTGCGTGTATAAAAGACGCGCCGGCCAGTAGAATGGGCAGCGGAGAGAGGGGGATAGATCGACTGTCTTCCCAGCACCGGAAGACTGAGCTGGTCCATCTTCTGCTCCGACAGGGGGAGGAACTCCCATGACGGACTGTGACAGGATGCATACAATTCGAGGAATTTGTGTTGGTGTGGTTTTGCTCGCGGTGTTCATGCGGACGCGACCCGTGGCCGGGCAGTCGGAGACCGCGGGGGAGATGACGGTGGCGAAGTGGTATGGCTTCCACTCTTCGCTCCGCCTCGGCATCGTCGTTGGCGTCAGCGAGACCCTGGGTACGCTGGGGATGGGGTGCAAACAGCCGCCCAAAGTGGAGACCGTGGAAACGACGCTGATGGCTCGCTATCTGATCGGGACGTTCCGCCCAGGCGACGGCCTGGTGGGGGTCGGTCCTCGTTATCATGGCCGAGCACGGCTGCATCTTCACGCGCGAGAGAGCACTGGCAGGGATCAACGCGCTGTTTCCGCTTCTGGAGCGTTGAATACCGACAGACGGTGACCCTCACGTTCCCCTCGGTCGTACTTCAACCCCCGAGGCTCCGACGATTGTGCGAGACCCGCCCACTCGTGATACGTTTCCCTCGGAGAGGACTACCCCATGTGATGCGTGGTAGCCGCGTCGCGGCGTGCTGATGGCTAACGGCGAGAGGGGTTGACCGGGGTAGTCATTTGGCGGATAATCCCATCCGCATAGGGGGAGATGAGTATGGACATCCTCCAAGAAGAATTGGCCTTCTTCGAGGAAAAGAAGAGGGAGCTGCTGGGGAAACATCCTGGGCAGTTCGCACTCATCAAAGGCCGGACGTTGGTCGGCGTTTTCCCGACCCGCGAAGAAGCCTACAAGCACGGAGTGGAGAAATTTGGGAGGGAGTCCTTTCTGATCAAACAGATCCTCGAAAGAGAAACACCAGAACAGGTTCCTCTTCTCGCCTTCACGTTGCGCGGTGCCCGTCTTTAGCCGCGTTTGGTATAAGCCCGGGACTACTGTTCCCGATCCGGACGGGCTCCGGACGAACGGGCCAGCGCTCCAGGTTGAAATTAGAGTTCCAGCGACACTCGCCGCCGCTCTCCAGCGCGGCGGCCTATCAGTGCCCCCACCCCACGTGGGGTATGGCTTAATTGACACTGGAGCCTCCATCAACGCCGTAGATCTTCCGGTCCTTCAGGGATTGGAGCTAAACCCGACTGGGTTTGTCCCGATAGCCACGCCGGGCGGAACCGTCCAGCAGCCCGTGTTCGCGTGCGACATGGCATTCCCTGGCACGCCTATTCCAGTCGTCCTCTTAAACTTCGTCGTCGGTAGCCAAGTAGGAGCGCTTGGGTATGCAGCCCTCATAGGACGCGACATCCTGACCCACTTCCAACTCGTCTACAACGGGGTCGAAGGCATTTGGACTCTGGCCTTCTGAGAGTCAACCTGCAAAGAGCCCTCCTGAGTGCTTCCTGCTGACACGCTGCTACCAAACCACCCCGAATCAGGGCATACCAGGGGCACCATCGCCTACCCCTGATCGTCGGTTTCTTGCGGACTTAGGTCGTCTGGGGTATCCTGCGGTGGAGCCGGGGTCAAACTTTTAAGCAGGGGGTCGGTGGTTCGATCCCACCACGGCTCACCA
>CAYFIG010000249.1:0-3611 GCA_964342905.1 uncultured bacterium | reverse complement strand
CGCGCCTCATATCCGTGCCGCGTTACTTCTTCTCCCCAAGGTCCTCAAACTCCGCGTCTACCACGTCGCCCTCGGGGGCCTTGCCGCCAGTCCCCTGGGAGGCACCTGCGGCGGAGGTCCCCGGCTGGGCCTTGGCCTGAGCCTCCCGGTACATGATCTCTGCCAGCTTATGTGACGCTTTGGTGAGGGTCTCCTGCGCCCGCTTGATCCGCTCGATGTCCTCGGTCTTGAGGGCCTCGCGGGCTTCGGTCAGCGCCTCCTCGATCGCCTTCTTGTCGGCCTCGGGGACCTTGTCACCGTGCTCCCGGAGCGTCCGCTCCGTCGTATACACCAGGGAGTCAGCCTGGTTCCGGATCTCGATCTGCTCCTTCCGCTTCGCGTCCTCCGAGGCGTGGACCTCGGCCTCCTTGACCATCTTTTCCACCTCATCCTTAGCGAGGCCCGAGGAGGCCGTAATCGTGATGGCTTGCTGCTTGCTCGTGGCCATGTCTTTCGCCGACACGTTAAGGATCCCGTTGGCGTCGATGTCGAAGGTCACCTCGATCTGCGGTACCTGGCGCGGGGCCGGCGGAATCCCGACAAGGTAGAACTTCCCGAGGGTCCGGTTGTCACGCGCCATGGGACGCTCCCCCTGGAGCACGTGCACCTCAACGGAGGTCTGGTTGTCCGCGGCTGTGGTGAAGATCTCGCTCTTCTTGGTGGGGATCGTCGTGTTCCGCGGGATCAGCGTGGTCATCACGCCACCCAGCGTCTCGATCCCGAGCGAGAGCGGGGTCACGTCGAGGAGGAGGAGATCCTTCACCTCACCAGTCAGCACCGCGGCCTGGACGGCGGCCCCGACGGCCACCACCTCATCCGGGTTGACCCCTTTGTGGGGCTCCTTGCCGAAGAGCTGGCGCACGGTCTCCTGAACCTTGGGCATCCGGGTCTGGCCACCCACGAGGATCACTTCATCGATGTCCTTGGGCGTCACTCCCGCATCCTGCATGGCCTGCCGGCAGGGCCCGACGGTGCGCTCGATGAGATCCGCGACCAGCGCCTCCAGCTTGGCCCGGGTCAGCGTGAGCACCAGGTGCTTGGGCCCGCTCGCGTCCGCGGTAATGAATGGCAGGTTGATCTCGGTCTGGAGCGTGGTAGAGAGCTCACACTTGGCTTTCTCCGCGGCCTCCTTGAGCCGCTGGAGCGCCATCCGGTCCTTGCGGAGATCGATGCCGTACTCCTTCTTGAACTCCTCGGCGATCCAGTCGATGATGCACTGGTCAAAGTCATCGCCACCCAGGTGGGTGTCGCCGTTCGTCGCCTTGACCTCAAAGACCCCTTCGCCGATCTCGAGGATGGAAATATCAAAGGTCCCACCGCCCAGGTCATAGACGGCAATGGTCTCGTCCTTCTTCTTGTCCATGCCGTAGGCCAAGGCCGCCGCCGTGGGCTCGTTGATGATCCGAAGCACCTCGAGCCCAGCGATCGTTCCGGCATCTTTGGTGGCCTGACGCTGGCTGTCGTTGAAATAGGCGGGGACGGTGATGACGGCCTTGGTGATCTTCTCGCCCAGGTAGGCCTCTGCCGCCTCCTTGAGCTTGCGAAGGATCATGGCCGAGATCTCGGGCGGAGAGTACACCTTCCCGCGGACCTCGACCCGGGCATCCCCGTTGTCAGCCCGTACCACTTTGTAGGGGACCAGTTTGATCTCCTGGAGGACCTCGTCGTACCGGCGCCCCATGAAGCGCTTGATGGAGAACACCGTGTTCTCGGGGTTGGTGATGGCCTGACGCTTGGCCACCTGGCCCACCGGGATCTCTCCGTCCTTGGTAAACCCCGCCACCGAAGGGGTCAGGCGACTCCCCTCCTGGTTGGCGATGACAGTGGGATCGCCAGCTTCCACCACAGCGACCACTGAGTTGGTCGTTCCCAGGTCGATGCCGATCACCTTGGCCATTGGCGTGTGCTCCCTTCTAATCTAAGGACTGGTTGGGCTTTGCCTTGCGCAGGCCGTCTTGGCCGTCTTTGACGGGTACTCCGGTCCCCGGCCGGGGGGGGCATCCACACCGCACGTGTAAGTGCCCCGTCGGCACGAACACGGTCCCGCTCAAATTACAGCACGTCGATCTTGAGGCGCCGCGGATCCCACCGCTCGACAGACCTGGTAAATGGACTCCAACGCTCTACTGCCATGTCCGATCCCTCCTTCAGATGTCGTTAACTATAACTTGGCCGACTCATATATGAGTCTGTTTATTATATATCAAATGAGTTGAATACTGTCAAGTACTGAGATCGCTGAACAGCTCTTTTCAGTCTCAGGATTTGAAACCGGGTATAAAGGGCAGACCAGAAGTTCGAAAAAACTGGGCCGTCAGCTTCTGGAGGAAGCCCCTGCCGAGCAGACCACAGGCGAGTGGAGCCGGTTGTAGACGGTGAGCCCTTACCCTCCCCCTACGGGGGACAGGCAGGTCCTGGCCGGCAAGGCCAGCGGGATCCTCTAAGCGCTGAACCGGCGTCTCCCATGATTACCAAGACGGGCCAGGCGATCAACGAACCAACTAGGGGAAAGTCCAAATGTATCAGGCCGGGCTGTGCGCGGAGGGTTGCAGCAGAAAAAACGGGCCGTGGGACCGGGCGATTGGCCGACGCACGCGGCAACACCGTTACTAGCGAGGAGGCGCTGGTTGACAACACCCCGGCACCGTGATACAGGTTTGTAACTCTGCGTATCTAAACTCCGCGAACGCAACAACTAAAGGAGTGAGTCTATGGCGAGGCTTGATGCGTTCTTCAAGCTGATGCTGGACCAGGGCGCGTCCGATCTCCATCTGGTGGCCGGACAGCAACCTATCCTCCGGGTCCACGGCGAGCTGCAACGGGTCAAGTACGACGTCCTGGACAGCGACAATCTGAAGTCGATGCTCTACGAGATCGCCCCGGAGCACAAGATCAAGACCTACGAAGAGACCGGGGACGTGGACTTCGGCTACGAGATCCCGGATGTGGCCCGCTTCCGGGCCAACTTCTTCAACCAGAAATACGGGTGCGGCGCGGTGTTCCGGAAGATTCCCACCAAGGTCTTAACCGCGGATGATCTGGGGCTCCCTCCGATTCTCAAGAAGGCCGCGATGCTCAACAAGGGCCTCGTGCTGGTGACAGGTCCCACGGGGAGCGGCAAGTCCACGACGCTCGCGGCGATGATCGACCACGCCAACAAGAACCGGAAGGATCACATCATCACGGTCGAGGACCCCATCGAGTTCGTGCACCAGAGTCAGGGCTGCCTCGTGAACCACCGGGAGGTGGGAACGCACACCAAGTCGTTCGGGGCGGCGCTCCGCGGGGCTCTCCGCGAAGATCCGGACATCATCCTGGTGGGAGAAATGCGGGACCTGGAGACAATCCGGCTGGCGGTGGAGGCCGCTGCCACAGGCCACCTGGTCTTCGGAACCTTGCACACGACAAGCGCGGCAAAGACCGTGGACCGCGTCATCGAAGTGTTCCCGGCCGAGGAACAGGCGCAGATCCGCAACACCCTCTCCACGAGCTTGAAGCTGGTGGTGGCCCAAAACCTCTTCAAGCGGATCGACAAGCCCGGGCGCTGCGCCGCGCTGGAGATCCTGGTCTGC
>CAYFIG010000248.1:0-3621 GCA_964342905.1 uncultured bacterium | reverse complement strand
CCGTTGCAAGGATTTTTTCACCTTGAGAAAAGTTTCCCGTTGACAGAGCCGAGCATGGTCAAGTAGAGTCGGTTCGAGTGGTGAGCGCCTGCGCGATCCTCCCGCATATCCTGACCGTCGAGTTGTCTTGGACGGTTCCCGACGAAGGAGTTAATCATTCATGAGCGAAGCGAGTATCGCCCTGCCCCCGTTCGGGCCAGCGGAGTGGATGATCCTCTGGATCGTCCTCCTCTCCGGCATCGTGGCGCTCGGGTACGGGGTGTATCTGGTCCGGAAGGTCATGGCCCAGGATCCGGGCGCTCCCTCGATGGTGGAGGTGGCGCGGGCCATCGAGGAAGGCGCGATGGCGTACCTGGCGCGCCAGGTCAAAACGATGGCCTTGTTCGTCGTCCTCCTCACCATCGCGCTCTACCTGATGTACCACCAGATCTACGCCAACGCGGCGGCTGCCCTCCGCTATATCCCCATTGGCGTGGCCCTGGCCTTCTTCATGGGCGTCGCAGCTTCATATGGCGCCGGCTACGTGGGAATGTGGCTGGCGGTGAAGGGGAACATTCGGAGCGCCAACGCTGCCCTCACGAGTTTTAAGAAGGCCATGGAGCTGGCCTTCCAGGCTGGCGCAGTCTCCGGCATGTTCACGGTGGGCTTTGGCCTTCTGGGCGCCACGATCATCTTCATCCTCTTCCGGGAGAACGCCACCAAGGTTCTGGTGGGCTTCGGCTTCGGCGGGAGCCTCGCGGCCCTTTTCATGCGCGTGGGAGGCGGCATCTTCACCAAGGCGGCTGACGTGGGTGGGGATCTGGTGGGCAAGATAGAGGCCGGGATCCCCGAGGACGACCCTCGCAACCCCGCGACCATCGCCGACCTCGTCGGAGACAACGTCGGGGACTGCGCCGGCATGGCCGCCGATGTTTTTGAGTCTTACGAGGTGACCCTGGTAGCCAGTATTATCCTGGCCGCTGGCGTCATGCTGGATCAAGCCTTCACGACTGCCTACGGGGCGGTGGCCAGCGCCTACGCCTTGAAGCTCATCATGTTCCCGCTTCTCCTCCGTGCCGTGGGAGTCTTTTCTTCCATCCTCGGAATCTGGGCCGTGAAGGTGCCCGAGGGGAGCACCATGCGCGACCCCATGCGTCCCATCAATATCGGATACTGGGTCTCGGCTGTCGCCAGTGTCGTCGGCTTCTTTCTCGTCAACGCCCTTTACCTGGTTGACCCATTGACGGGCCGGCCTGACTTCCGCTTTGCGGTGGCGGCCACGATGGGCATAGCGCTCGCGCTGGTGACGCTCTGGATTACCAACTATTTCACCCACCCGGACAAGCGGCCGGTGCTCGAAACTGCCACCTCGACCCGAACTGGTCCCGCCACCGTGATCCTCTCGGGGATGGCCGAAGGGATGGAGTCTACCGTATGGGCAATCGTGACGATTGGCGGCACGATCTTAGCGTCCATTGTGCTCTTCCCTGAAAGCCTCGCTCTCGGGGCTTATGGAGTCGCGCTGGCAGGTCTCGGGCTCCTGACCACCACGGGCTTCATCCTCGCCATGGACACCTACGGCCCCATCACGGATAACGCCCACGGGATCTTCGAGATGGGAGGTGTCCGGCAGGCGGAGGCCAGCCACACCCTGGCCTGGATGGACGCCATCGGGAACACCACCAAGGCCCTCACCAAGGGGCTCGCCATTGCCACAGCCGTGATCGCTGCGGTGAGCCTGTTCCGCTCCTTCATCGACGAGGCGCACCTCTTCGAGACGGGGATCCAGATCAACCTGCCCGAGGTCTTCGTCGGGCTCATCCTGGGAGGCGCGGTGCCCTTCCTCTTCTCAGCCTTTGCTATCAAGGCTGTGGGCCGGGCAGCCTTCGGCGTGGTCGAGGAGGTCCGCCGCCAGTTCAGGGAGAAGCCCGGCATCATGACGTTTAAGGAAAAACCCGACTACGGCAGGTGCGTGGACATCGTCACTGGCATGGCCCAGAAGGAGCTACTGGGCCCTGCCATCCTGGCCATTTTCTCCCCGATCCTCGTGGGCTTCGCCCTCGGGGCGGGCGCCCTGGGCGGGTTCCTCGGCGGCGCGATCCTGACCGGCCAGCTCCTGGCTGTGTACATGGCCAACACCGGCGCCAACTGGGACAACGCCAAGAAAAAAATTGAGGATGGCTACCTGGGCGGCAAGGGGACCGACGCTCACAAGGCAGCGGTCATCGGCGACACCGTCGGCGATCCCTACAAGGATACCGCGGGTCCGGCGTTGAACCCGATGATCAAGGTGATGAATCTGGTGGGGATCCTCATGGCTCCCTTCGTGATCCGCGACCTCTCGTGGTGGATCAAGGGCGTCGTGGTGGCAGTCTCACTCATTCTCATCGGGGTGGCGGTGGCCTTCTCCAAGCGCGGGTCCATCGTGGAACGGACAGCCGTAAAGGGGCTAGAGCCCGTGCGCCAGGCGAAATAGTGGGCGTCCTCTTCAGCTGGATCCGCGGGCTCTACGAGTGGACGATCAGCTGGGCAGGGACTCCGCATGGGACGACTGCGCTGGGGCTGATCGCCTTCGCCGAGTCTTCGTTCTTCCCGATCCCGCCGGACGTCTTGCTCATCGCGCTATCGCTCGGGCGGCCCGACCTGGCGTTCTGGTATGCGGCTGTGTCAACCGTCGGCTCCGTGGCCGGCGGTGCGGCCGGCTACGCGATCGGATACTGGGGGGGCAGGCCTGTCGTGGAGTGGCTCTTCGGTCGGTCCAAGGTCGAGCTGGTCCACCGACTCTTCCAGAAGTACGAGGCGTGGGCTGTTGGAATTGCCGGGTTTACGCCCATTCCGTACAAGGTCTTCACGATCGGGGCGGGGGTCTTCTACGTGAACTTCCGGGTGTTCATCCTCTCCTCGGTGATTTCACGGGGGGCCCGGTTCTTCCTGGTCGCGGCACTCCTGTTTACCTTCGGACCGTCGATCCGGCAGTTCATCGAGCAGCACTTCGAGTGGCTCACCGTGCTCCTGGTGGTTGGCATTATCGGGGGGTTCGTCGCGCTCAGGCGCCTGGTGCCGCGCGCCGTCCGGGCGACCGCCGGGCCCATGCAGAGGGGGTGACCGCATGTTTCGGTTGATTCCGCGCGAGGAGAAGTTCTTCGACCTTTTCGAGCAGCAGGCCGCCAACATCGTGGCCGCGTCGCGCGCGCTTGAGGAGCTGGTCCTCGACTACGCGAACGCCAAGGAGAAGTACCAGCGGATCAGGGATCTCGAGCACCAGGGTGACACGCTCACTCACGACGTCGTCAGGAAGCTCAACACCACGTTTATTACGCCGATTGACCGGGAGGACATCTACGCGCTCGCCAGCCGGCTGGATGACGTCGTAGACCTGATCGACGCGGTCGCAGAGCGTCTGGTCCTCTACCGCATCACCAAGCCCACGCAGGGCTGCCTGGACATGGCGAAGATTATCGTCAAGACGGCGGAGGAGACCGATCGGGCCGTGAGGTGTCTCCGCTCCCTCTCGCCGTCCTACCACAAGCACGCGGTCGAGGTGAACCGGCTCGAGAACGAGGCCGACCGCATGCTCCGGGACCTGCTGGCCGGGCTCTTCGAGGGCACCGACCCCATCGAGGTCATCAAGTGGAAAGAGAT
>CAYFIG010000247.1:0-3627 GCA_964342905.1 uncultured bacterium | reverse complement strand
TGTGGGGATGATGAAGAACCCTGACGGGGTGGGGGAGGACGAGTACGGCGGCTGTGGGGACGTGGTCCGATTCTACCTCAGGGTTCAAGAGGGCAAGGTGGCCGAGGCACGGTTTCAGACTTACGGCTGCGGGCCGACCATCGCGGCGGCCAGCGTGGGGAGCGAGCTCGCCACGGGGCTGACCGTCGAGCGATTGCTGGACCTGACAGCTGCCGAGGTGGAGGCGGCGTTGGATGGGCTTCCCGAAGACCGGCGTCACGCCGCCGAAGTGGTCAGCGGGGCTCTCCGCGCTGCGACGCGGGATTATCTTCGCCGGCACGGGGAGCCTGTGGGCTCCGGAGTTCAGCATGTTTGAAACAATTCGGCGGGACATCCGTGCGGCCTTGGAGCGAGACCCTGCGGCCCGAAGCCCGCGGGAGGTCCTCCTGTGCTACCCGGGCGTGCACGCTGTCTGGTGTTACCGGTTGGCCCACTGGTTCTGGCGCCGGCAGTGGGTGGTGACGGCGCGGTTCATCTCCCACTTGGGCCGCTTCTTCACCGGCATCGAGATCCACCCCGGCGCGCGCATCGGACCCGGGCTGTTCATCGACCACGGCATGGGCGTCGTCATCGGTGAAACCACTGAGACCGGCGAGAACGTTACGCTCTACCAAGGTGTCACGCTCGGTGGGACGAGCCTCAAGCGGGAGAAACGCCATCCGACGCTGGGCAACAACGTGGTGGTCGGCGCGGGTGCGGCGATTCTGGGCGCCGTGACGATCGGAGACGGCAGCCGGGTTGGAGGTGGCTCGGTGGTCGTCAACGATGTGCCCCCGAATTCGGTGGTGGTGGGAGTCCCGGGAAAGGTGATTTATCGGGACGGCAAACGTGTCGCCTCGGCCATCGATCTCGAGCACACGGACCTGCCTGATCCGGTCTTCAAGGCGATCGAGCAGCTACTGGACCGGATCCACGGGCTCGAGACCGAGGTGGAGGCGCTGAAGAAGCGGCTGCAGGAATCAAGGGTCGCCCCGGGATGATCGACCGCGTCAGCGCCTGGCAACTTCTCACCGAGTTCACCAAGTCAGACAGCCTCCGCAAGCACGCGCTGGCGGTCGAGGCCTCCATGCGCGCCTATGCGGGGAAGTACGGGGACGATCCGGAGGCTTGGGGCATCGTGGGGATGCTCCATGACTTTGACTACGAGATTCACCCCACGGCTCCCCACCATCCGATGAAGGGCGCGGAAATTCTCCGAGCCCGTGGGGTGCCCGAGAACGTCGTCTACGCCATCCTCTGCCACGCCGATTACTCCGGCTGTCCCCGGATCTCCCTCCTGGATCGCGCGATCTATGCCTGCGACGAGCTCTCCGGCTTTGTCACCGCCTGCGCCCTGGTCCGTCCCGGCAAGGCTATCGCCGGCCTGGAGCCCACCTCAGTCAGGAAGAAGCTCAAGGACAGAGGCTTTGCCCGCAGCGTGAACCGCGACGACATCTATCGCGGCGCCGAGGGACTGGAGATGGATATGGATGAGCACATTGCCTTCGTGGTCAAAGCCCTGGAGGGTGTGGCGCCCCAGATCGGCTTCGCCGGCTCCCCTCTATAGTCTCCTCTCGTGGAGACACCCCTTCCCTTCCGCACCATCATCCACGTGGATATGGATGCGTTCTATGCCTCCGTTGAGCAGCGGGATCGCCCTCTGCTCCAGGGCAAGCCCGTCATCGTCGGCGCCGATCCTCGGGGTCGAGGGGTGGTGGCCGCCGCTTCTTACGAAGTCCGGCGATTCGGCGTCCACTCGGCCATGCCCATCTCCCGCGCGGTGCGGCTCTGCCCGCAGGCAGTCTTCCTCCCTGTCGATATGGAGAAGTACGCCCGCGTCTCGAAGGAGATCATGGCCATCCTGGCGGAGTACTCGCCGCTCGTGGAACCTCTCTCCCTCGGCGAAGCCTTCCTCGACGTCACCGGGACCGAGCGGCTGTTCGGTTTGCCCCTCGGGCTCGCCCAAACCATCAAGCGCCGAATCCGGGAGGCGGTGGGGCTGACGGCGTCGGCGGGAGTCGCGCCGAACAAGTTCCTGGCCAAGCTGGCGTCTGACCTCGAGAAGCCCGACGGCCTGGTGGAGGTACGCCCGGGTGAGGAGGCGTCGTTTCTACAGCCGCTGGCGGTGGAGCGGTTGTGGGGCGTCGGGCGCGTGACCGCCGGGGAGCTCCGGAGGATGGGAATCAAGACCACCGGCCAGCTCGCTCAGGTTCCGGTGAGCCTCCTCGAGCGGCGCTTCGGCAAGATCGGCTCGCACCTCCATGAGCTAGCGTGGGGCCGCGACGACCGTCCGGTCGAACCCTTTGCGCCGCCCAAATCGATGGGGGCGGAGGAAACGTTCGCTCAGGATCATCGTGACCTCGATTATCTCCAGCTCACGCTCCGCGCCCAGGCCGAGCGCGTCGCCCGGGAGCTTAGGGCCGAGGGCTACGTCGGGCGGACCGTTACCCTCAAGCTTCGCTTCAAAGACTTCCGTACTCTCACCCGGAGCCTCACGGGAGAACCCACGCAGGATGGGCTTGAGATCTTCCAGCGGGTGCGGAGCCTTCTGGCGCGGGTCCTTCTCGTCCAGCCAGTGAGGCTCATCGGCGTCTCGGTATCCGGTCTCACCCCAGCCGAATCCCCTCAGCTTCAGCTCTTTGGCGAGCCCGCGGTCCGGCGTGCGAGACTGGCCCGGGCCATCGACGCGCTGGCCCGGCGATTTGGGGAGCGCGCCGTGATTCCCGCCAGCACCCTCCGGCGTGGAGAAACGTGATTTAGGGAAGTTAACCGGCAACGACGAAAATTGGCGAAGTATTCTCAAAAACAATCTTGCAGGGCCTTCAAATTATGGTAAGAAGCTAATATCAGAAAATGGCAAAACGAAGGAACGGGATCGAATTGCCGAAGGTTCCGTTTCCAGATACCTCGACGTGTCGTCGATCCGAGCGCACGGGCGTTACAAGAGGAGATAAGGGATGAACCTCACGTTGACCTATCCCCATCTGGCGGAACAACTCGTGCCGGGACGGAGCGTTATTCGGAGTGTGGTCCTTGTCGCTGCTTTCTCGTTCTTCACCGCTCTCCTAGCCCAGATATCCATTCCTCTGCCCTGGACCCCGGTGCCGATCACGGGTCAAACCCTGGCCGTGTTGCTCACCGGGGCAGTGTTGGGACCCCGTCTGGGTTTTGTAACGCTGATGGTCTATCTGGCCGAAGGAGCGGTAGGCTTGCCTGTATTTGCCGGTGGCACGGGAGGATTCAGCAAGTTGCTAGGGCCGACCGGGGGCTACCTAATCGCTTTTCCGCTGGCTGCGGGGTTGGTGGGATGGTTGGCCACGCGAGGTTGGGACCGTCGTCCCCTGTGGATGGTGTTGGCAATGGCGGTCGGAAGCGCAATAATCTATGTCCTCGGCGTTACCTGGTTGGGGGTGTGGCTGGGATTTTCTGGAAAATTTCCAGGACTGCTACCGTTGCTGAACATGGGGATGTTTCCATTCCTCCCCGGTGATGCAATCAAGGCAGGAGTGGCGATGGTGGTACTGCCCACCGCGTGGCGGTTTGTGAAAAGCAGGGATCGCTCTAATGAACTGCGAGATTAGAGCCCCCGGCGGCTCAACATCATTTGAG
>CAYFIG010000246.1:0-3632 GCA_964342905.1 uncultured bacterium | reverse complement strand
GGCGGCGAAGGCTCACTGGCTTCAGACGAGCCGAGCGCGATCCACCCCGGGGCCGACGACAACGCTTCAGGCACCGCGGCGGTCATGGCCCTGGCGAAGGCCTTTGCCACGGCAGGGGGGCTCCCGCGAACGCTGGTCTTCATCGCTTTCGCGGCAGAGGAGATGGGAGTACTCGGGTCGTCCTACTATGTGAAGCACCCGGCCTTCCCCCTCAAGAAAACTGCCCTGATGGTGAACCTGGATATGATCGGCCGGCTCCGGGACGCCAAGCTCTATGTCGCCGGCGTGGATAGCGCGACCGGCCTCCGCCAGCTCGTTACCAAAGCCGCTCAGGGGCCCGGGCTCTCGCTTCAGCTTCGCGGGGACCCTTACTCTCCGTCGGACCACACGGCCTTCTACACCGCTGAGCGTCCGGTACTCTTCCTCTTTACGGGGGCGCACAGCGACTACCATCGGCCCACCGACACCTGGGAGAAGCTCAATCCCCAGGGACTCGAGACCGTGACCGCCTTCGTGGCGCGAGTCATTGCGGCAGTCGCCAGGGAATCGGTCCCGCCCGGGTATGTGAAGCTCAAGGCCCCGCCGATGCGCTCCCGTGGCGGTGGGTACGGCCCGTTTTTCGGGGTGATCCCGGACTTCGGCGAGGCGGAACAGCCGGGCGTCAGGATCAGCGGGGTGCGCCCGGGAAGCCCGGCGGATCAGGCCGGGGTCCAGGTCGGAGATATCATCGTGAAGTTCGCGGACGTCGCGGTGAAGACGCTGGACGACCTGACGTTCGTTCTCCGAACCAAGCGGCCCGGCGACCGGGTTGAGGTCGTGATCCTCCGCGACGGGCAGGAACGTCAAGTTCAGGCGACCCTGGCGGAGCGCCGGTAATGGACTGGACGGCGTGAGGCAAGCACCATGACGCTGACCGAGCTGATGGGACGGCAGGCGCAGGCCAACCCGGATGGGACGTACTTCACGCTCTTCGGCCAGCCCCTGACCTACGGCCGGCTCTGGGAGCTGAGCCACCGGCACGCCGGCGGGCTGGCGAAGGCCGGAATCGGAGAGGGCGATAAGGTCTGCCTCGTCTACCCCACCTGCGCCGAGTTTTTCTACACCTTCTTCGGAGCCCTCCGGCTTGGAGCGATTCCGGTCCCCCTCTACCCCAACATGAGCCCCGAGGGGATGGCCAACATCTTCAGGAACTCCGAGGCCAAGGTGGTGGTCTCCATCGATTGGTTCAGGTCCGGCGTGGAGGAGGCCCGGGCCGCCGCGGCCAACGTGCGGCATTTCGTTACCCCTTGGGACTTGGAGGGCCCTGACCCGCCACGCTCGCTCCCGACGGCCCGCCCCGAGGACATCGCCTTCATCCAGTACACCGCGGGGAGCACGGGCCACCCCCGCGGCGTGGTTCTCTCCCACGCTAACGTAGTGGAGACCATCAAGTTCATGGCTCTAGCGGTCGGGCTCACCGCGGCGGACATCTTGGTGAGCTGGCTCCCGCTCTACCACGATATGGGGCTCATCGGCAGCGCCTTTACACCTCCTTACCTCGGGGCAAAGCTGGTCCTCCTCCCCCCCGACCTCAAGAACCCCCGGGAGTGGCTCGAGACCATCACCCGGGAGCGCGGCACGTTCACGGTATCGCCGGATTTCGGATACCGGAGCTGCGTGAGGAACGTGAAGGACACCACCGGCCTAGACCTCTCTTCCCTCAAAATGGCCTGGTCGGGGGCTGAGCCGGTTCGGCTCTCCACCATCAGGGCCTTCGAGGAGAAGTTCAACCTGAAGGATGTGGTGGTTCCCGGCTACGGCCTGGCTGAGGCGACCCTGGCCGTGACCGCCTGGCCCCGTGGGGAGCCGCTGCGTCTGGATCCCTCGGGGCGCTTCCTGTCGGTGGGGAAGCCCTGCCCCGGCGTTTCGATCCGCATCATGGAGCGTGAAGCAGTTCTCCCGCCGTGGCGCGAGGGGGAGATCGTGGTGAAGAGTCCGGGCGTGATGCAGGGCTACTACAATGATCCCGAGGCCACACGACAGGTGCTGATGCCGGATGGCTGGCTCCGGACCGAGGACCTGGGCTTCCTCGACCATGAGGGGTACTTGTACATCACCGGCCGGCTCAAGGACTTGATCATCGTCGCCGGCGAGAACCTCATCCCGGCCGACATTGAGGACGTGGTGGACCAGA
Source organism: uncultured bacterium (assembly GCA_964342905.1). Lineage (GTDB taxonomy): Bacteria > Methylomirabilota > Methylomirabilia > Rokubacteriales > CSP1-6 > CAYFIG01. The sequence continues at coordinate 1,459 of CAYFIG010000246.1, read as the reverse complement.
TTCCCGGCATCCGCTACTCTGCCGCGGTCGGCATCGAGAGCGAGCGCCTGGGGACCCAGCGTCTCCACGTGGTGGCCGAGGTGAGAGACCCGGCGGTCGGCCCTGAGGCCCTCTCCCGCTTGGTGAGAGAGATCGTGCAGCGTGTCCACGCCCGGTGCGGCCATCATCCGGCCCGCGTGCTCCTGACCAAGCCCCGCACGCTTCCCAAAACCTCGAGCGGCAAGATCCAGCGATCCCGTCTTGCCCAGCTGGTTGCCCGCGGCGAGCTAAGCGATCGCGTTGTGTACCAGGGCGGCCATCACTCGGCGTAAGTGATCAGGAGGAGGCTTCAATGACTCATGACCTGGTGATCCGGGGCGGCCTCATCGTTGACGGGACCGGAGCCCATGCCAGACCCGGCGACATCGCCGTGACCAAGGGGAAAATCGTCGAAGTCGGCGTCGTGACCGCGCGCGGCAGGGAGGAGATCGACGTCGCCGGACTCGCCGTTGCCCCGGGCTTCATCGATCCGCATACCCATTACGATGCCCAGCTCACCTGGGACCCCTTTGCCTCGTGCTCCTCCTGGCATGGCATCACCACGGTCGTGATCGGCAACTGCGGCTTCACCATCGCGCCGTGCCGGCCGCAAGACCGCGAGACGCTCATGCGGATGCTGATGTATGTGGAGGGCATGTCGCTAGAGGCGATGCAGAAAGGGATCCGTTGGGGATTCGAGAGCTTCGGCGACTACCTGGACGCTCTCGACCGGGGCGGCCTCTGGGTGAACGTCGGCGTCCTGGTTGGCCACTCAGCGGTGCGGCAGTACGTGATGAGGGACGCGGCGTGGGAGCGGCCGGCCACAGCGGATGAGATCGCACGGATGGGCCAAGTGGTGAAGGAGGCGATGGCCGCGGGAGCCGTCGGGCTCTCCTCCTCCACGAACGTGAACCATGTGGGCGACCGGGGCCGGCCGGTGCCGAGCCGGCTTGCGGCGGAGGATGAGCTGATACGCCTCGTTGTGGCGATGGGGGAGATGGGCCGAGGCATCCTGGAGCTCACAATTGGGGGCACGCGACCCGATCGCATCGCGGAGATCGACCGCTTCGCCGAGCTGGCTCGCGCGGGACGGCGACCGGTCACCATGGTGTCGCTCCGCCACAATCCTTCGAACCCGGACGAGCACCGCGAGATCCTCGCGCGGATCGAGGCGCTCCACCGCGAGGGGGTTCCGGTCTACCCGCAGGTGACCTGCTCGCCCCTCACGGTGATGTTCGACCTTACCGGACCCTTCGTCTTCTACCGCTTCCCGGTGTGGCGACGCGTGCTCGAGGCCCCGCCGTCCGAATGGCGCGCGATCTTCCTGGATCCGGGGTTTCGCGCTGACTTCCGCTCAACGGTCGGTCGCACGCCGCTCTTCAGGGGCGACATCGCGCCGTTGCGCGTGAAGGCGGTGCGCACACCGGCCTACGCGCGCTTC